>NZ_JBHXSC010000090.1:0-24197 GCF_042716505.1 Streptomyces sp. NPDC058674 | reverse complement strand
CGTCCCGCCCCGGACATACGAAGACTGTCGGGAACCCCCCAAAGGAACGGGCCGGGGGGACATATCCCCTTCCCGGCGGCCAGGGAAGGGCGGGCGGGCTTCGGGGCGCATCAGATCGCTACGCGCTTCTCTTTGCTTGGCGGCTGCGGTCCGTCTGGGGCTCATGTAGCGGGCACGCCCTCCAGGCGGGGCCCAGGGCACTCCTTTCCGGACCGGGCAGCCGGGTACCTGCGCCAAACAGCGGTGAGATGACCCTGGCGGCAGTCCGCCGGGCCTCACGCAACAGATCGCTACGCGCTTCCCTCGGTCGAGCGTCCGACCGCCGTCCACCCACCCAAGACCCGTCAGCGGGTCATCTCCCCCATACAGACGTCCGATGGGGGTCGGAACAGGCTGTGTGGGAGCGGGAGGTTGATGAATCCGACCTCACGCTCCACGATCTGATCGTTTACCTCCCTCACGGCCCGCAGACGCCGTCCCAGCGCCCCCACCACCCATCGCGGGCGGCCTATGCCCAGCCCCAGACGGACCGCAGCCGCTATGCCGGGAGAAGCGCGTAGCGATCTGACGCGCCCCGAAGACCGCCCGCCCATCCCTGGCCAGGGCCGATGTGGACTGCTCCCCCCGGCCCGTTCCTTTGGGGGGTTCCCGACAGTCTTCGTATGTCCGGGGCGGGACGGTCGGTCAAGGGTGGCCGAAGGCCATCGCGAAGCGACGCGACGACGAAGGAGGAGCGCCCTTGAGGGACCGGCCCGACCCGGAGAGACGATGAGACTGACGGGAAACCCCCAAACCTGTCCATTCCCGTCCCGCCGAGGCCCCCGCCCCCACCACCCCCGCCCCACCCTCAAAGCCCCCGCCCCGCCTCCCGAAGCCCCCGCCCCCGCCCCCCGTGCCAGAACTATGGCCCCTGGACTGGCATCTGACGTACCGTCATATTCGCCCGAGGTGACGTCGCCCGCACCGTGTCCAGGAGGTCCGCCATGCCCGCCGACCGGCCCATCGCCCTCGACGAGTACCCCATCCACCAGGCTCCCCTGTCGATGAAGCACCTCGTCAGTGGCGACCGCAACGCCTACGACCGGTGCATCTTCCACGTCTTCGACCATGCCGGCCGCGCCCTCCTCATCCTCGGGCTCGGCGTCTACCCCAACGCCGGCGTCATCGACGCCTACGCCACCCTGCGCATCGGTGACGAACTCCTGGTCGTCCGCGCCTCCGACGCGCTCACCGACGACCGGATGGACCTCTCCGTCGGCCCGCTGTCCATCACCGTCGACGCGCCCCTGCGCAGGCTCACCCTCCGCTGCGCCGCCGACCCGGAGGACCCCGACGGACTCTCGTACGACGTGGTCTGGACGGCGGCCTTCCCGGCGCTCTGGGAGCCCCATCACGTCCAGCGGCGCGGCGACCGCCTCATGCTCGAAGGCCGCCGCTTCGTGCAGGCCGGCACGGTCAGCGGCACCATACGGGCCAAGGGGGAGGAAACCGCTCTGGCCCCGGGGGAGTGGACCGGTACCCGCGACCGCAGTTGGGGGGTGCGGCCGCTACCCGGCGAGGACGGGGGGCGGGCGGCCGAGGAGTACCGGCCCGAGGGGTTCCACTGGCTCTGGATACCCGTCCGTTTCGAGGACCGCTTCCTCATGGTCGTCGCCCAGGAGGACGCCGACGGCCACCGCACCCTCAACGAGGCCGTGCAGGTCTTCCCCGAGGGCAGCGGCCGCCACGACGTCCAGCTCGGCTGGCCGCACACCGACATCCGCTACCGTCCCGGCAGCCGGCACCCCGAGAGCGCCGTCGTCCACCTCACCGACCCCGCCCGCAAGCCCGTCGAGCTCGGCGTGGAGATCCTGAACTCCTCCCCGCTCGCGGTCGGCGCCGGCTACCCGCCCGCAGCCGACTGGCAGCACGGAAGCTGGCAGGGCCGCGCCTGGACCGACCGCCGACGGTACGACCTCTCCGACCCCGCCGCCCACCCCGCGGCCGCCTTCGGGGTCACCGACCACTCGGCCCGCTTCACCCTCGACGGGCAGGTCGGCCACGGGATCTTCGAGCACGGCAGCTTCGGCCGCCACGACCCCAGCGGCTTTGCCGACTTCTCCTCCGTGGCCCCGTGACCGCTGGCCCCGTACCCGCACAGCCGCCCACGCGCACAGCCGCACACCCGCACAGCCGCAGCCGAGCAGCCGCACAGCCGGGCGAAACCGGGCGACCCCGGTCCCGCAGCCCGCCGAAGGGGTATCCATGGCATCCGCACCACGCCCGCGCACCTCCACCCGAGAGCCCGAGGAGCTCGGGCGCCGCCTCGCCGCCTGGCTGGACTCCAGGCTTCCGGGGGCGGCGGTCGCCAACATCTCGGTCCCCGGGTCCAACGGCATGTCCAGCGAGACCCTGCTCTTCGACATAGAGCACCCGGACACCCCGCTCCGCGCCTGCGCGCTGCGGCTCGCCGCCGACCCGGCCGCCTACACCGTCTTCCCCACCTACGACATGCCGCGCCAGTACCGCGTGATGAGCCTGGTCGCCGCCCACACCGACCTGCCCGTCCCGCGCGTGCAGTGGCTGGAGGAGGATCCGGGGCCGCTCGGGGCGCCGTTCTTCGTGATGGCCCGCGCCGAGGGCCGGGTCCCGCCCGACGTCATGCCCTACACCTACGAGGGCAACTGGCTGCACGCCGCGACCGACGCCGAGCGCGCCGGACTCCAGGAGGCGAGCGTCGCCCTGCTGGCACGCCTGCACGACCAGTTCCCCGCCGCGGAAGCACAGTTCCTGCTCCCGGAGGGGGAGGGCAGTCCGCTCCGGCGGCACGTCGAGGGCCAACGCGCCTATTACGCCTGGGTGGTGCGGGGACTCGCGCCGTCGCCGCTGATCGAGCGGGCCTTCGTACGACTGGAGGAGCTGTGGCCGGCCGACGAAGGGCCGGCGGTCCTCACCTGGGGTGACGCGCGCATCGGGAACGTCGTCTACGACGGTTTCACGCCCGTCGCCGTACTGGACTGGGAGATGGCGGCCTACGCCCCGCGCGAGGTCGACCTCGGCTGGACCGTGTACCTCCACCGGTTCTTCCAGGACCTCACGGTCGGCTTCGGACAGCCGGGCCTGCCCGGCTTCCTGCGCCGCGAGGACATCGAGCGCCGCTACGCCGAACTCACCGGGCACACGCCGCGGGACATGGAGTTCCACACTCTCTACGCGGCCCTGCGGCACGCGATCGTGATGCTGCGCATCGCCTACCGGCAGGCGCACTTCGGCGAGGTCGAGGTCCCGGCCGATCCGGACGGCCTGATCCTGCACGGCGCCAGCCTGGCCGCCATGGTGCGGGGCACGTACTGGTAGGGGCTCCCGCGGCCGGTCAGGCGGCTTGGGCGTGCTGCTGTCGGGTCTGCGGCGGCACGGGGGCCGCCATCCGGACCGGACGCGAGCCCGGGCCGCCGACGTGAGAGAACGGCTGGGTCCGCCAGTCCAGCCCCTGGGGCAGGGACAGCATGACGACGGGCTCCAGCTCCGGCGCGCCGTCCTGCTGGAGCGCGCCCACGGTCGGCAGGGCGTCGGAGGCCGGCCGGCCGGTGCCCGCGCACACCGTGAGCCCGAAGGGGTTCCACGGGGTCAGGCAGAGCGCGTGCTGCGGCAGGTACTCCTCGCCCGCGACGAGGGCGATCGACCGGCCGCAGTCGGGGCAGACCGCGTGGTGGATGTCGAAGCCCTCGCCGTCGTCGAGGTCGTCGACGTCCGGGAAGGCGCCCTCGCCGGAGCCGAGAAGGTCCAGGGGCTCCGGTTCGGTACGACCGGTGCGCTTGGTGTTCAGCATGGATGTACTCCCCCTTGGGTGGGCCGGGCGGCCAGATTCTTCAGCCACGGCCACAGCAAGCACTTCCCGCCGCGCGGCACGAGTAACCACATCCGGCCGCTGTACGCATGCACAGGCTTGTGGCCTTGGTCACATGCCCGCCGCAGATGCTGTCAGCAGGTGGACGGCACTGTGCCTGGAGTGCCCTTGGGCCTTAGGTTGAGCGGCTATGAGCGCAATGGAGGAGCTGGACCGCCAGATCGTTGATCTGCTCGTGCGGGACGGGCGGATGAGCTACACGGATCTGGGCAAGGCCACCGGACTGTCCACGTCGGCGGTCCATCAGCGAGTACGCCGACTGGAGCAGCGCGGGGTGATCCGCGGATACGCCGCCGTCGTCGACCCCGAGGCCGTGGGCCTTCCCCTGACGGCCTTCATCTCGGTCAAGCCGTTCGACCCCAGCGCCCCCGACGACATCGCCGAGCGGCTGTCCGGGGTTCCCGAGATCGAGGCCTGCCACAGCGTCGCCGGGGACGAGAACTACATCCTCAAGGTCCGGGTGGCGACGCCTCTGGAGCTGGAGGACCTGCTGGGCCGGCTGCGCGCGCTCGCGCACGTCTCGACCCGCACGACGGTGGTCCTCTCCACCCCGTACGAGGCGCGCCCGCCGCGGGTGTAGCGGCGGGGGGACCCGGGGGTCGGAGCGGGGCGGAGGACACGGGAGACTGGTCCGCATGACTGACCGCACCGCCCGCTCCGCCGATGCCGCCGGAGCCCCCTCACGCACCGTCCTCCTGCGCGGCGGCGAGGTCCACAGCCCCGCCGACCCCTTCGCCACCGCGATGGTGGTCGAACGCGGCCACATCGCCTGGGTCGGCTCGGAAGGCGCCGCCGACGCCTTCGCGCAGGGCGTGGACGAGGTCGTCGACCTCGACGGGGCGCTCGTCACGCCCGCCTTCACCGACGCCCACGTCCACACCACCTCCGCCGGCCTCGCCCTCACCGGCCTGGACCTGACCGGCGCGCGCTCCCTGCCCGCCGCGCTGGAGCTCGTACGGGCGTACGCCGCGAGCCGACCGGGGGACCGGGTGCTCCTCGGGCACGGCTGGGACGCGGCCCGCTGGCCCGAGCGCCGGGCGCCGCGCCGGGCCGAGCTCGATGCGGCCGCCGGGGGCCGCCCGCTCTACCTCAGCCGCATCGACGTGCACTCGGCCGTGGTGACCGCCGCCTTGCTGGACCTGGTGCCCGGGGTGGAGGCCCGCGGCGACGAGCCGCTGACCCGCGACGCCCACCACGCCGTGCGTGCGGCCGCGCTGGCCGCGGTCACGCCCGCCCAGCGCGCCGAGGCGCAGCGGGCCGCCCTGGACCGGGCGGCCTCCCTGGGGATCGGTTCCGTGCACGAGTGCGGCGGGCCCGAGATCTCCTCCGCGGAGGACTTCACGGAGCTGCTGGCGCTGGCCGCCGGGCGGCCGGGTCCGCGGGTCTTCGGGTACTGGGCCGACCGGGACCTCGGGCTGGCCCGGGAGCTGGGGGCGGTCGGAGCGGCCGGGGACCTCTTCGTGGACGGCGCCCTCGGTTCGCACACGGCCTGCCTGCACGCCCCGTACGCCGACGCCTCCCACTCCGGAACCGGCTACCTGGACGCGGGCGCGGTCGCCGAGCACGTGGCCGCCTGCACCGAGGCGGGCCTCCAGGCCGGTTTCCACGCCATCGGCGACGCGGCGCTCACCGCTGTCGTGGAGGGGGTGCGCGCGGCCGCCGCGAAGGTCGGCCCGGCGCGGGTCCGAGCGGCCCGGCACCGGGTCGAGCACGCCGAGATGATGACCCCGGCCACCATCGCCGCGTTCGCGGAGCTGGGCCTGACGGCCTCGGTGCAGCCCGCCTTCGACGCGGCCTGGGGAGGGGAGGACGGCATGTACGCGGACCGGCTGGGGGCGGAGCGGGCCCGGGGCCTCAACCCGTACGCGGCCATGCTCAGGGCAGGCGTCCCGCTGGCCTTCGGCTCGGACGCGCCGGTGACGCCGCTCGACCCGTGGGGGACGGTCCGGGCCGCCGCCTTCCACCGCACGCCCGAGCACCGGATCTCCGTACGGGCCGCCTTCACCGCCCACACCCGGGGCGGCTGGCGCGCGCTGGGCCGCGACGACGCGGGCGTCCTGGTGCCCGGGGCCCCGGCCGACTACGCGGTCTGGCGGACCGAGGAGCTGATCGTGCAGGCTCCCGACGACCGGGTCTCGCGCTGGTCGACCGACCCCCGTTCGGGCACCCCCGGACTGCCGGACCTGACCCCGGGCGCCGAGCTCCCGCAGTGCCTCGCCACCGTGGTCGGCGGGCGGGAGGTATTCGTACGCCCACAGGGGTGATCCGGCCGTCCTGGGTTCGGTGCGGGCGGCCGGACCCGGATAGGTTCGGCCGGGTCCACCACAGGACGTCCGTGCCGGACGGATCCGTCTGCGCAGCGCGCCCGCGCCTCGGGGGCGAGGGAAGGTTTCGCCGGGCGGCGGGTGGCCCCGGGTCGGGGCCCGGCGGTCCAGTAGACAACGGTCACGGCGGCCCGCAGCCAGCGGGGAGTCCGGACCGGCCCGAAGGACCGCGGGCCCCGGCCACTGCTCTAGAGTCGTCCCCTGCGACCCGGCGCGGAACGCGTGCGGGGGCACGAAAGGGGACTCGGTGAGCGACGGCGGACAGCGGACCCGGGGGCCGCTCGGTACGGCCCTGGTGATCATTCCGACCTACAACGAGGCGGAGAACATCCGGCTGATCGTCGGCCGGGTGCGGGCGGCGGTCCCCGAGGCCCACGTCCTCGTCGCGGACGACAACAGCCCGGACGGCACGGGCAAGACCGCCGACGAGCTGGCGGCCGGTGACGCACACGTGCACGTGCTGCACCGCTCGGGCAAGGAGGGTCTGGGCGCCGCCTACCTCGCTGGTTTCGCCTGGGCCCTGGCGCGGGACTACGGCGTGGTCGTCGAAATGGACGCCGACGGCTCCCACCGGCCCGAGGAGCTGCCCCGGCTGCTGACCGCACTGGCCGGCGCGGACCTGGTCCTCGGTTCGCGCTGGGTGCCGGGCGGGCGCGTGGTGAACTGGCCCAAGCGCCGCGAGTTCCTCTCGCGCGGCGGCTCGACCTATGCGCGGATGGTGCTGGGCCTGCCGATGCGGGACGTGACCGGCGGCTACCGGGCGTTCCGCCGCGAGACCCTGGAGGGGCTGGGCCTGGAGGCGGTGGCCTCCGCGGGGTACTGCTTCCAGGTCGACCTGGCCCGCAGGGCCGTGCGCGCGGGGTTCCGCGTCGTGGAGGTACCGATCACCTTCGTCGAGCGGGAGTTCGGCGACAGCAAGATGAGCCGGGACATCCTGGTGGAGGCCCTGTGGCGGGTCACCCAGTGGGGGATCGAGGCCCAGGCGGCCAAGCTGCGTCCGGGCAGGGCCGCGGCGCGCCGACCGACGCTGACACGGCCCCCGTCCACCCGGCCCTGCGCGCCGGTCCCCTGAGGGCCGTCCGGTGATCCCCTCAGCGCCCGACGGGGATCACCGGACGGCCCTTAGGGGTTGTCCGGTACCTCCGGCTGAGGCGCCTTTTACGCCGACCCGGGCACACTGGGGGTATGACGACCGGCACTGGTTCCCTGCGGACCGGCACTTCGACGGCCCCCCGACGGCGCTCGCCCGCCCGTACGCTCCTCCCCCTGGCGGTCGCCGCCTGGCTGATCCTGGAGATCTGGCTGCTCGGCCTGGTCGCCGGCGCGGCCGGCGGGCTGACCGTCGCCGCGCTGCTCGCGGGCGGGATGGTGCTGGGAGCCGTGGTGATCAAGCGGGCCGGACGGCGCGCGTTCAAGAACCTGACGGAAACCTTCCAGCAGGTCCAGCAGGGCAGGCAGCCCACCCCCCAGCAGCCCGGCCGGGGCAACGGCCTGACGATGCTGGCGGGTCTCTTCCTGATGATGCCGGGTCTGGTCTCGGACGCGGCGGGCCTGCTCCTGCTGCTCCCGCCCGTGCGGGCGTGGGTCGGCCGCCGGGCGGCCCGCTCGCTGGAGCGCAGGATGGCCGCCGCGCCGGCCGGCCCGTTCGGCGAGGCCTTCCAGCAGGCGCGCATCCACCACCCGGACGGCAAGGTGGTCCAGGGCGAGGTCGTCCGCGACGACGAGCCGGGCCGACAGCAGGGCGGCCCGGACAGCGGGTACCGTCCGCCGCTCGTCCCGTAGGGCCGGGAGCGGGCCGCACGACGCCGGAAAGCCGAGGGGCCCCGCCACAACTGTGTGGCGGGGCCCCTCGGCTTGTTCGTGCTTCGTCCGGCTGTCAGGCGGACTTGCGGCTGTCCCGCGGATGCACGGCAATGTTCATGGCGCCGGAACGGAGGACCGCAAGCCTTTCGGCCAGCACTTCCTCGAGCTCCTCGCGGGTGCGTCGCTCCATGAGCATGTCCCAGTGCGTTCGCGCGGGCTTGCCCTTCTTCTCTTCGGGCCCGTCCCCGTCCACCAGGAGTGCCATGGCGCCGCACGCCTTGCACTCCCACTCCGGCGGAATTTCTGCCTCAACCGAGAACGGCATCTCAAATCGATGTCCGTTCTGGCATGCGTACTCCACCGCCTGGCGCGGGGCCAGATCGATGCCGCGGTCCGTCTCGTAGCTGGTCACCACGAGGCGCGTACCGCGGAGAGCTCGCTCACTCATGAATCGTGCCTCCCGGGCTTTGTCGCCCACAGGACAGGTGTCGCTGTCGTCGTCATCCGGTCAACGTCCGGCCGGCGGTATAGATTCCCGCTCCGGGTCATGCGTCGCCCGTCGTACCGCCCCTTGTGTACCCACCACTGCCCGTTTTGTCACATCTGGCAGCAGATGTCACCCAACGTCTTCACTTCTCAAGCGCGCAGTAACGGTCCGCCTGGCAGGCCAAAGGCGTACACTACCGGCCCTTTGCTTCAACGTCTAAATTCGTTCGGAATTCGATCGTGGATCCGGGCCGGGAGTGCGCGCGGAGCCGCTCTCAGACGCGTTCGGGTACAGGATTGCCTGCGGCCTCCACCGCGCGCCGCACCGGCACTCGTGCGAGGAGCACGAAACCCAGTGCGAAGAAGGCCACCAGCGAGATGATCGCGTCCCGGTAACTGCCCGTGAGCTGGTAGGTCAGGCCGAAGACCAGCGGCCCGACCCAGCTCAGCCCCCGGTCGCTCATCTCGTACGCGGAGAAGTACTCCGCCTCCTTGCCCGCCGGCACCAGGTGGGAGAAGAGCGAACGCGACAGCGCCTGGCTGCCGCCCAGCACCAGCCCGATCATCGCCGCAAGGGCGAAGAACCACACCGGGGTCCGCGCCGGCAGGAAGTACCCGGCAGCGAGGGTCACCCCCCAGGCCACCAGCGAACCGAGGATCGTCCGCTTCGCGCCGTGCCGGCGGGCCAGCCGGCCCATCCCCAGCGCACCGGCCACGGCGAGGACCTGCACCAGCAGCACCGCCACGATCAGCGTGGACTGGTCCAGCTCCAACTCCTCCGAGCCGTAGACCGAGGCCTGCGAGATGACGGTCTGCACGCCGTCGTTGTAGATCAGGTAGGCGAGGAGGAACGACAGGGTCAGCGGGTAGCGCCGCATGTCCTTCAAGGTCGCGACGAGCTGCCTCCACCCGCTGGCCGCCGGGCCGGCGTTCCCCGCCCGGACCACCGCCCGGTCCCGCAGCCGGCGCAGCGGGATCACCGCGAAGGCCCCCCACCACACGCCGGCCGAGGCCAGGCAGATCCGGACGGCCGCTCCCTCGGAGAGGCCGAAGGAGTCGTGGCCCTGGTACAGCACCAGGTTCAACACCAGCACGAGCGCGCCCGAGGTGTACCCGAAGGCCCAGCCGCGCGAGGAGACCGTGTCCCGCTCCTCGGGTGTGGCGATCTGCGGGAGGAACGCGTTGTAGAGCACCATCGATACCGCCAGCGAGGCGTTCGCGACGACCAGCAGCAGCCCGCCCAGCAGGTAGCGGTCGCCGTCGAGGAAGAACATCCCCGCGGTCGCGGCGGCTCCCGTGTACGCCGCGGCCGCCAGCAGTGGCTTCTTGCGGCCGGTGCGGTCCGCGAGCGCGCCCGCCAGCGGCATGACCAGGACGGCCACGATCACCGAGGCCGACACCGAGTACGCGAAGAAGGACCCCGCCCGCACCGGTATGCCCAACGGGTGGACGTACCCCTCGGCGTCGGACGCGGCCTTCGCCACGGCCGTCAGGTACGGCCCGAGGAACACCGTGAGCACGCTCGTCGAGTAGACGGAGCAGGCGAAGTCGTAGAAGTACCAGCCGTGTTGCTCGCGCCTGCGCGCCGCGGCCGCCGTCGCTGCGGCTCCGCCGTCCCCGGCCCCGGGCTCGGCTTCGTCCGTCGTCCGCGCACTCATCGGGTGCCCCCTCGCTGTCCCCGTACCGCTTCGGCCGCCGCGGCCCGTGCGCGGCGCGCACGCGGCCGGCGGGCGGTCAGGCCCAGGCCCCGCGCCGGTCCAGCACCGTGCGCAGGACGTCGATCCGGTCGGTCATGATGCCATCGACGCCCAGGTCGAGCAGCGCTTCCATGCGTTCCGGTTCGTTCACGGTCCACACGTGCACCTGGAGGCCCCGCTCGTGCGCGGTGCGGACGAAGCGGCGGTCGACCACGCGGATGCCCGCCCGGGTCTCCGGAACCTGCGCCGCCACCGCGCCCACGCGCAGGGCCGCGGGGATCGCGTACGAGCGCAGCCGCAGGCCCAGGACCCCGCGGACCCCGTAGGAGGTGGCCAGGCGGGGGCCCGCGATCTTCTGTGCCCGGGCGACCCGGCCCTCGGAGAAGGACCCCACGCACACCCGGTCCCAGACGCCCGCCCGCGCGATCAGGTTGACCAGCGGGTGCAGCGCCGACTCGGCCTTGACGTCGATGTTCCAGCGGACGTGCGGGAACTCCTCCAGCAGCTCCTCCAGGAGCGGCAGCGGCTCGGTGCCGCCCACCCGCACCTCGCGGACCCTCTTCCAGGGCAGTTCGCAGATCCGTCCCGCGCCGTCGGTCACCCGGTCGAGGGTGGCGTCGTGGAAGGCCACGAGCTTCCCGTCGGCCGTGGCGTGCACATCGGTCTCGAAGTACCGGTAGCCCGCGCCGGCGGCCCGGCGGAAGGCGGCGGCGGTGTTCTCCAGGCCGTCCGCGGCGCCTCCGCGGTGGGCGAAGGCAATCGGAGCGGGGTGGTCCAGATACGGGTGGCGAAGGCGTACGTGCGTCACGGCGGCAGTATGCCCCCTGCATCCCACGGGACGGGAGCGACCGGACGGGCGGATGGTGAACTCGGGGCGCCCGGCTGGTGCCGGTGGACCGCCGCGTGCCACCCTGGACCGGCAGCAGGCAATCCAATCCCGGCCTCCGGCGCCCTCCGGCAGGCCAATTCGACGAAGTGGACCGGAACCGATGGCCGAATGGACCTCAGCGGTCGGTGCCGCTCAGCTCGCCCGACTCGTCGCCTCCCAGCAGGAGCGGACCGCGGTGCCCGGCGCCCGCAAGCCGCCCGCGTACCGCACCCTCGCCGACGGCATCCGGCTGCTCGTACTCGAAGGCCGGGTGCCGGTCGCCGCCCGCCTCCCGGCCGAGCGCGAGCTGGCCGTGGCCCTCTCCCTCAGCCGCACCACCGTCGCCGCCGCCTACGAGGCCCTGCGCGGGGAGGGGTTCGTGGAGTCCCGCCGGGGCGCGGGCAGCTGGACCTCCGTGCCCGCCGGCAACCCGCTGCCCGCCCGCGGCCTGGAGCCGCTGCCGCCCGAGTCCCTCGGCTCGATGATCGACCTCGGCTGCGCCGCGCTGCCGGCCCCGGAGCCCTGGCTCACCAAGGCCGTACAGGGGGCCCTGGAGGAGCTGCCGCCGTACGCCCACACCCACGGGGACTACCCGGCGGGCCTCCCGGCGCTGCGCCGGATGCTCGCCGACCGGTACACCGAGCAGGGCATCCCCACGATGCCCGAGCAGATCATGGTCACCACCGGTGCGATGGGCGCCATCGACGCGATCTGCAGCCTCTTCGCCGGGCGCGGGGAGCGCATCGCCGTCGAGTCCCCTTCCTACGCCAACATCCTCCAGCTCATGCGCGCCGCCGGGGCCCGCCTCGTACCCGTGGCGATGGCCGGCGGGCTGGCCGGCTGGGACATGGACGTCTGGCGGCAGGTCCTGCGCGACTCGGCCCCCCGGCTCGCCTACGTCGTCGCCGACTTCCACAACCCGACCGGGGCCCTGGCCTCGGAGGACCAGCGCCGGGCCATGGTGGAGGCCGCCCGGTCGGCCGGGACCGTGCTGATCGCCGACGAGACCATGATCGAGCTCCAGCTGGACCCGGACCTGGCCATGCCCCGCCCCGTCTGTTCCTTCGACCCGGGGGGCAGCACGGTGATCACCGTCGGCTCGGCGAGCAAGGCCTTCTGGGCGGGCATGCGGATCGGCTGGGTCCGCGCCGCCCCCGATGTGATCCGGAGCCTGGTCGCCGCCCGTGCGTACGCCGACCTCGGCACCCCCGTGCTGGAACAGCTGGCCGTGAACTGGCTGATGCGGACCGGGGGCTGGCGGGAGGCCGTCCTGATCCGCCGGGACCAGGCGCGGGAGAACCGGGACGCGTTGGTCACGGCGGTGCGGCGGGAGCTGCCGGACTGGGACTTCGTGGTCCCGCAGGGCGGCCTGACGCTGTGGGCCAGGGCCGGCGGCCTCTCCGGCTCCCGGCTGGCGGAGGTGGGGGAGCGCGTCGGCGTACGGGTCCCCTCGGGGCCGCGGTTCGGGGTCGACGGCGCCTTCGAGGGCTACGTCCGGCTGCCGTTCACCGTGGGCGGGCCGGTGGCCGAGGAGGCAGCGGCCCGGCTGGCGGCGGCGGCGCGGCTGGTGGGGACGGGGGCGGGCGGCAGCGGGGCGGAGCCGCCGCGGACGTTCGTGGCGTGATCACCGGTTCCCGGCCGGGGGCGCGGCGGGGGCGCCGGGTGGTGTCCCCGCGCGGGGGTGCGGCGGGGGCGCCGGGCCGTCACGGGGCCTCGGCCGGGACCTCCGGGATCGGTGAGGCGTCGATGGACGGGCCCTGGGCCTGGGCCGGCGGCTGGGCCGGGAGCGGCTTCGCCGGGGTGGCGGGGTCCTGTCCGGGGCCCCGCTCCGGCAGCAGTTCCAGTACCGCCTGGCGGTGCGCGGGATGCGCGGCGTCGTCGTACGGGTCGGGCGTGGCCGGCACCTGGAGGCGGTGGACCGGTCCGGCGCCGAGCCGGGCGTAGCCCCGCCCCGGCGGCACCTGCGCCGTCGGGGTGGTGTGCGGAGGCAGACCCAGCACGTCGGCGATCTGCTGGACGGCGGCGGGGCCCAGCACGACGCGGGCCCGGGTGTGCTGCCAGACGGCGTCGTGCAGCAGCTCCAGGTGGTCGAACTGCTCGGCCACCACCACCGTGATGTGCGCGGCGCGGCCGTGCCGCAGCGGCACCTGGAGCTGGGCGAGCGGATCCGGGCGGCCGTCGGCGGAGGCCAGGTGCGCCAGCACGCTCGGCCGGTCCAGCAGGATCCACAGCGGGCGCCGGGTGTCCTCGGGCGCCGGACGGCCCGCCTCGCGGGCCCGGTGGGTGGCGATCAGCCTGCGCTCGGTCTCCTGGGCGGCCCATTCCAGGGTGGCCAGCGCCCCGGTCGGCCCGCATTCGACGGCGAGGACGCCGGGGCGGCCGGACAGGCAGGAGTACTCCCCGCTGCCACCGCCCTCGACGATCAGTACGTCGCCGCCGTGCCGCAGCGCCTGCAGGGCGATCGAGCGCAGCAGGGTGGAGGTGCCGGCGCCCGGTTGTCCGACGGCCAGCAGATGGGGTTCGGCGGAGCGCGGCCCGGTGCGCCAGATGACCGGGGGGACGTCGCGGGGCTCGTCGCCCCCCGCCAGCACGGGCAGGGTGCGCTGGACGCTCCCGGCGTCGGTGAAGCCGAGCACGGTCTCACCCGGGGAGGTGACGAAGGGCTGGGCGGCGATGCACGTCGGCAGCGCCGCCAGCACGCTCAGGTGGAGCTGGTTGCCCTCCTGGTCCCAGTCGAAGTGGTACTCCCGTCCGCGCCCGGACTTGGCGTGCAGCAGTGCCTCGATCCGGGCCCGCGAGGCGGCCTCGCCGTCGGTGAAGTAGGCCGGGTAGCGGATGCGCAGCCGGGTGAGGCGGCCCGCCTCGTCGAACTCGTAGCCGCTCAGGGCCTTGTCCCACTCGCCGCCGTGGGCGAAGAGCGGGCTGGGGTCCTCCGGGATGGAGAAGTACGGCACGAGGGCTTCGTAGAGGGAGCCGAGCCGTTCGGCCTCGGCCTCGCCGGGCCCGGTGTTCACCGGAGTGCGGTCACGGCCCTGCCAGGCCGCCGCCGCCATGAGGGTGATCAGGGCGATGAGCGGTCCGTAGGGGACGAGTGCGACCGCGAGGACGCAGGCCGCCGCAAGGAACAGCGCGGGACCACGCTTGTCCTTGGGGGTCTGCGACCACCTGCGCCGCCCGGTGGAGGCCAGGATGCGCAGGCCGCGTCCGATGGTGAGGAGCGGATGGAGGACGTCCGTGGCGCTGTCGGCGGCCGTGCGAGCGAAGTCGCGGCCCCGGGCCAGCGACGCTGTGCCGCTGCTGAGGATGCGGGGAAGTGGGCGCCGGGCCACGGGCGTCTCCTGGAGTGGTGGACGTGACGGGTGATTCGGGTGGGGCTGATGTGTTGTCGCGCCGTGGCCGGCCTAGAGCTTGATCCCGCCGAGGAGGCTGGCGAGGCTCGCCGTGCTCGCCGTGATGCTCGGCGCGATGGCGGAGCCGGCGAGGAAGAAGCCGAAGAGCGAGCACACGAACGCGTGCGACAGCTTCATCCCGTCCTTCTTGAAGAACAGGAAGCAGATGATGCCGAGTAGGACGACACCTGAGATCGACAGGACCATGAGAATTTCTCCTGGTGGGTGGGGACAGTCACCATCAGTCCTTCCAGGCTCACAGCAAGTATCAATGCGATAAAAGGTGCAAACGGGTGAATGGGACGGTTTTTCACTTGACCGGCCCAGCCCGGCTGGCGCATCCGCCGGGAAGGGGGTCAGGAGTGATCCTGGTCTCCCCTCGAGCCCGACCCGTGCAGGTCCGGGCGCTACCCTGGCGATTCACCCGTACGGACGCAGTGCCGTGCACCCCCCTGCCCGCCCGGCCCGGGGAACGGGTGCCCCGAGCAGGCACGCAAGCAGCGAGTGGAAGGCGGTACGCAGGATGAGCGAGCACACCGAGGGCGGCTCCGGCCCCCAGGGCGTCCCCGACGAGGACGTCATCGAACTGGCCACCAAGATCTTCGACCTCGCCCGCCAGGGTGAGGCCGAGACGCTCGCGGCGTACCTCGACGCCGGCGTCCCGGCGAACCTCACCAACGACCGCGGCGACACCCTCGTCATGCTCGCCGCCTACCACGGGCACCCCGAAGCCGTCGCGGCCCTGCTCGCGCGCGGCGCCGAGGCCGACCGCGCCAACGACCGCGGCCAGACCCCGCTCGCCGGCGCCGTCTTCAAGGGGGAGCAGGACGTGATCCGCGCGCTGCTCGCCGGCGGGGCCGATCCGCACGCCGGAACCCCCTCCGCCGTGGACACCGCGCGCATGTGCGCAAAGGCCGACCTGCTGGAACTCTTCGGAGCCAAGTAGTCCGCTTTTTGTCCTGCCGGTGCCCGTGCCTGACCGGTTCCCGACCTCACAGGTTGGTCACGGCGGCCGTAAATGTGGTCGCGGCGCACAAACCGGCTGGGTCATCATGGCGTCGGATTCGATTCGCGAGCACGACGGACGGGCAGGAGCGGGCGGGACGCACTGGGCGTCCGGCCCGGCCCGGCCGCCCTGGTCACGAACCACCGACGAGAGTGAGAAGGCAATGGTCTACATCGAGCGGAACCCGACGGCGGACGTCCTCACGTGCTGTTACGCGGCCCTGTGAATTTTGATTCCCGGTTGCGTCCCCAGCTTGATTTGAGGCCATTCCCATGTTCGAACCAGTCATAGCGCCGAGCGGTACCCTGCTCGGGCTCCTCCAGCGGGGCCGCGGTGACGGCACGCTGCACGCGCTCGCGGCGCCCAGGGCCGAGGCCCTCGCCGCCCTCGACGAATGCGTGCTCCGCGATCCGCGCCAGGACTGGCAGGTCGAGAACCGCTCCCTGTACTACGCCCGGCTGTACCTGGATCTCGACGGCCCCCTCGGTGCCATCGAGACCCACCTCTTCTGCGCCGACGACCTCGTCGACGAGGAGGACCACCGGACGGGCCTCGCCCTGTCCGTCCTGGGCCACCTGGCCTCGTACGGCCGCGACGACGCGCTCATGCTGCTGCGCCGGTACGCCGCCTCCGGCGCGAACTGGGCCTGGGCCCTCGACGAACTCGCCCTGCGCGACGACGACGAGGGACTGCGCGGTCTCGCCGCGCCCGTCCTGGCCCGCTTCCCCGCCACGGCGGAGGGCGAGGCGCGGCTGGCCGCCGCCGTCCGCGACGCCTACGAGCCCCGGCCCTGGTGCCTGTGGGAGGAGTCGCCGCTGTACGGCGGACGCCTGCGCGCCGCCCGGCAGCAGGGCTCCTTCGACCGCTGGCAGCGCCAGCTCACCCCGAGCGGACCCCGCCCCGGCTGGGGGGTCCAGGCCGTCTTCGACTGGGCCTGCGACGGGCTGCGCCGCGGCACGCCGCTGCACGTCCCCGCGGCCCGCTGCCTCGCCGCCGTGGCCGCCCCCGAGGACCGTCCGGCGATCCTGGCGGCCGCCGCCGGAGCCTCCGGCGAGGCCGCCCGGGCCACCGCCCTGCACCACCTGGTCCTCGCCGAGCCGGAGAACCCGGCCGTGCTGGACCTCATCGAGGCCGCCGCCGACGAGCCCGCGGTGGCCGCCTACGAGCGCATGTGCGGCCCCGCAGCCGTCGAACGGGCCCGGCGCTGGATCCAGCGACCCGACGCCCTCGGCGCGGCGGCCGCCGCCACCCTCGCCACCCGCGGCGGACCCGAGGACGCCCCGCTCGTCCTGGGCGCCCTGCGCTCCACGGTCCGCGGCGCGGGCCCGGACACCCGGCGCCTCTTCGCCCTGGTGGACGGAGCGGGCCGGCTCGCCATCGCGTGCGCGGCCCCGGTGCTGCGCCACATCTACCGCGAGACCTCCTCGTCCCACCTGCGGGGCAGCGCCGCCCGCGCCCTCGCCAGCACGGACCCGTGCTTCGCCGCGGGATTCGCGGTCGAGTGCCTGTGGGACTGCGAGGAGACCACCCGCGAGGTCGCCGCGCGCCACGCCGAGACGGCGGACGCGAGGGTCGCGCCCCGGCTGCGGCGGCTGGCGGCCGACCCCGCCGAGGAAGAGGACGTGCAGTCGGCGGTCCGCAGCCGGATCACCCCGGAATCGGCCGTGTAGGACCCCGGCGCCACGGGTGGCGCGCACCCGCGGAGATCCCGAGATGCCCGAGGGGGCCGACCGGAGCCGCGGCGCGCCGGGCAGCCGGCCGACCGAACCGCCTCGCGGTACCGGCTGACCGAACCGCCGCCCGGTACCGGAGCGGTGGAGCCGTCCGCCCGGACGGCGCCCGCCCACACCGCGGCCGGCACGAGAACGGCACCCGCAGGACCCCCGCGTACGGACCCTGCCCCGCTACCGCGTGCCTCCGACGCCCCGAAGGCACGGGTACGCGGCGCCGGCCGGCCGGACCCCGCTGCCGGCTCGCCCGCCCGTGCCCCGACTCCGTCGAAGTCCGCGGGGGCGGCTACGCGGCGGCCGAACCGCCGGGGGTGGATCCGACCGGGCCCGCCCGCGCTCGCGGCGCCCCTCCCGGCGGGGGCGCGGGTACGTGGCGGTCGGGGCGGCGGATGCCGGCCCCGGCGGGCCCCGCCCGACCAGTCCGCCCGACCGGTCCGCCCGACCGGTCCGCCCGACCGGTCCGCCCGGGCCATCGCTCGGACGGAGCCGGGGGCGGCCGGTGCGCCGCGCCGCGTCCGGTGGGGCTCAGCGGCACCGGGTGAAGCGCACGGGTACGCCCGGCCGGGCCTGGGCCGCCGCGTCCAGGGCGGGGCCCCGCGGGACCACGCCCACCACCGGGTAGCCGCCCGTCACCGGGTGGTCGGCGAGGAAGACCACCGGCAGCCCGTCCGGTGGGACCTGGACCGCGCCCAGCACCATCCCCTCGCTCGGCAGCTCCCCCTCCCGGCTGCGGACCAGCGGCGTCCCCGCCTCCGTGCGCAGGCCGATGCGGTTGGACATCGCCGACACCCGGAACACCGAACGCCACAGCCCGGCGAGCGACGCATCCGTGAACCAGTCCGCCCGGGGCCCCGGCCGCAGCGGCAGCAGCAGTTCCGACGGCGGCCCGGGCAGGGGGCACAGGTCCGCCCCCGCGGCCGGCTCCCGTCCCGCACTCCCCACCGGCAGCAGGACCCCGCCCGCCAGCACCGGCGGCCCGAGCCCCGACAGCAGGTCCGTGGAGCGGCTGCCCAGTACCGGCGGCACGGCGAAGCCCCCGCGGACCCCGAGGTAGCTGCGCAGCCCGCGCTCCGCCCGGCCCACCTCCAGCTCCGCCCCGGCGGGCACCCGTACCGGGGCGCCCCAGGCCGCCGGGCGCCCGGACACCCGTACGGCCGCGGGCGCGCCCGTCACCGCAACGGTCACCGGGGCCAGGGCCCGCAGCCCCACCCCGTCGAGGGTGCACTCCAGGACCGCCGCGCCCGGCGGATTGCCGAGCAGCCGGTTGGCCAGCGCGTACGCCGCCCCGTCCAGGGCGCCCGAACGGGGGACCCCCAGGTGGGCGCGGCCCGGGCGGCCGAGGTCCTGGACCGTCGTCAGCGCCCCCGGCCGCACCACCAGGAGCCCGCTCACCCCCTCACCTCCGTGAACCGCACCCGTACCCCCGGGGCGAACAGCGCCGCCGGCTCCCGCTCCGGGTCCCACAGCACCGCGTCCGTGGAGCCGATCAGCTGCCAGCCGCCGGGTGAGGAGCGCGGGTAGACCCCCGCGTACTCGCCGGCCAGGGCCAGCGAGCCCGTCGGCACGGCCGTGCGCGGCGTGCTCCGGCGGGGCAGGTGGAGGCGTTCGGGCAGCCCCGTCAGATAGCCGAAGCCGGGCGCGAACCCGCAGAAGGCCACCCGGAAGACGATGCCGCCGACCAGCCCCGGCACCTCACCCGGCGCCACGTCCCACCGCCGGGCCACCTCGGCCAGGTCGGGACCGTCGTAGCGCACCGGCACGTCCACCAGCGGTCCCTCGGCGGCGTCGAGCGGCGGCACCTGCCAGCCGGCGATCCGCGCGGCGAGCGCCGCCGGCTCCCGCACGCCGTCCAGCAGCACCGTCCGCGCCGCGGGCACCACCTCCCGTACGCCGCCCAGCTCGCCCGCGGCCCGCCGCCGCAGCAGCTCGGCGTGGAGCGCGGCCACCTCCGCGGCCGACGCCACCTCGATCAGCAGTGCCTCCCCGCCGACCACCAGCGTCCTCAGCGTCATGCGAAGGCCCGCACGCCGACTCCGGCCGCGCCCAGCGCCGCCCGGACCCGCCGGGCGAGGTCGGCCGCCCCCGGGGTGTCCCCGTGCAGGCAGAGCGAGCGCGCGGCGACCGGGACGGCGGAGCCGTCGGCCGCCGACACGACCCCCTCGGCAGCCATCCGCACCGCACGCGCCACGACGGCCTCCGGATCGTGCAGCACCGCCCCCGGCTCGCCGCGCGGCACCAGCGTCCCCGCCGGCGTGTAGGCCCGGTCGGCGAAGGCCTCCGGTACGGCGGCCAGCCCGGCCTCCTCGGCGGCCGCCAGCAGCAGAGACCCGGGCAGGCCCAGCACCGGCAGGCCCGCCGCACCGGCCGCCAGCCGCACCCCGGCGACCACGGCCGCGGCCTGGCCGGCGTCGTACACCGTGCGGTTGTACAGCGCGCCGTGCGGTTTCACGTACGACACCCGGGACCCGGCGGCCCGCGCGAACACCTCCAGCGCCCCGATCTGATAGGCCACCTCGGCCGTCAGCTCGCCGGCCGGCACGTCCATGGACCGGCGGCCGAAGCCCGCCAGATCGCGGTAGGAGACCTGCGCCCCGATCCGCACCCCCCGCTCCGCGGCCAGCTCGCAGACCCGGCGCATGATGGAGGGGTCCCCGGCGTGGAAGCCGCAGGCGACGTTGGCACTCGTCACGACGGACAGCAGGGCCTCGTCGTCGGTCAGGGTCCAGCGCCCGAAGCCCTCGCCGAGATCGGCGTTGAGGTCGATCGCCGCCTCGCGAGGTGTGATCATGGAAGCCATGCGGTGAGCGTAGAACAGCTCCGCCCCCGCCCTCCCCGAATCCGGGGACGGCCCGGTCGGCGGCGGCCGCTCCCCGGGGCGGGGACGATCCGGCCGAACCATGCCGTTTGGGATGTTGTCCGGGTCAGCGCCTAGTCTTTGTCCGTGACTCTCCCCGCCCCGGCGAAGACCCTTCCGTCCCCGGCGCCGGGCCCGGCCGCCGACGAGGGCCTGGCCCGGCGGCTGCGCGCCCTCGCCTGCACCGCCCCGCTGCACGACCTCGACGTACGCAAGGCCAACCTGGCCGGCGAGTACGGGGTCTACGCCATGGCGGAGGTCGCGCTCGCCGCGATCGACCTGGTCACGCTCAACATGGACTTCGACACCGGAGCCGACCACGAGCAGATAGTGGCCAGGCTGCTGCCGCGCGTCGCCGCCCAGGCCCCGGACCGCCCGGCGGCCGAGCACGAGCGGGTGGCCCGCTGGGTGCTGGAGAACCTCATCAACGTGGGCAGCGTCGACCGCGGCTTCCGCGCGATCTACGGCACCTTCGGTCCCGACGGCGTCTACGTCCGCCGGGACTACGACTTCAAACTCATCGAAGAGGTCCTCGGCCACGGCGGCGCGGTCTACCTGCGCACCACCGACGAAGCCGTCAACGTCCTGGTCGGCGCCCTCGACACGGACGTGACCAGCGCCCAGATCGCCGCCGAGGTGAAGCTGGAGGTGCTGATCAGCCGCGGCCGGCTGGCCGACGCCCAGCTCGCCGCCGAGCAGGCCCGCTACCGGACGGTCCAGTACGCCGAGACCCTGCGCCGCACCCTGGACGCCACCCGGCGCAACGTCCGCGCCGTGGACTGGCTCCAGGCCGTCCCCGACATGATCGCGGAGGCCCTCGACCACGTCGCCGACCGCTACCGGCACGAGAACGCCATCCTCACCAACATCCGCAAGGCCCGCGACGAGGCCGAGGACCCGGACAACAAGCGGCGCGCCGCCGAGCTCGTCGACATCGTCAAGGACTGCATCCGCCGCCACACCCAGCTCCAGTCCCGGCTCCTGGACGCGGGCCCGCTCTTCCGTGCCGAACAGGACCGCCAGGCCTTCGCGGCGCCCGTGTCCGGCGCCGGCATCGACCTGTACGGCCAACTGGTGGCCCCGCTGCTGCCGCTGCCGGTGGAACGGGCGAGGCGGGTCACCGACGCCTTCTTCGCCGCCGGCGCGGGCCTGCGCACCCCGGTCTCCGTCCGGGTGGGAGACCTGGTCGACATCCTGCTCACCCCGCCCGTGGAGCGGGAGCACCTGGGCGTGGAGATGCCGGAGCCCGACCTCATCGCCACCCCGGACGACAGCCGCTTCAGCGAGGAACAGCTCGCGGCCGCCAAGGCGCTCCTCGACCTCCCGCACGACGCCCCGCGCCGACTGTCCGGCCTGCTCGCCGAGGCCCGGCGCAGCGACCCGGACCTGCCGTACCTGGTGGCCCTGCTGGCCGTCCACGCGGCGAGCCCGGCCGTCGGCACCGCCTACCGCCAGGGCGAGGAGCGGCTGCTCTTCGCGGTGGACGACGGCACCCAGCTGGAGGACCCCGAATTCGGCGGCGCCGACCTGATCGTGGGCACCGCCCTGCTGGACGCCGCGGGCATGGCCGCAGACCGCGCGGAGGCGGCATGACCACCCCCCACCCGGCCCCCGGCACCCCCACCGCCCCCGGGACCCCCACCGCCCCACCCCGCCCGGCCGCCCGGCCGCACCGCACCGCCGAGGAGATCCACCCGTGAGCGACCACCACGCCGAGTACGCCGCGTGGCGCGCGCCCGAGGCTCCCGCCACCCCGGCCGCCGCAGCGGCAGCCGCCCCCGCCGCCCCCGCGGTCACACCCGCCGACGCCGCCGACGCGGCCCGCCTCGTCGCCTTCGGGCTCCAGCCCAAACTCCTCCCCGCCCGCGACGCCGAGTACGCCGAGCTGCTCCGCCGCTACCGCGAGGACCCCGCCTTCGCCCGGCTCTCCGATGCCGTCGCCACCGGCCTGGGCCTCGTCGTCCTGGAGGTGTCCGCACGCGCCGGCATGGCCGTGGCCGCCGGCGAGGACTCCGTGTTCGCCGTCCGCATGGGCGACTACGCCCGCCGCACCGCCGCCGACTCCGCCGACCGGTTCCTGCACGGCCTCGCCCACCTGTGCGTCGCCGCCCTCGCCTTCCCCCGCCCCGAGGACCTCGGCGACGACGGTTACATCGGCCGCGTCACCGTCAACGGCGTCGACGCCTTCGTCCGGCAGACCTGCCGGCGCCTGGAGGAGCGCGCCGAGGAGCTCGGCGAGAACACCGACCCCGCCTCCGACGCCCCCGGCCTGGAGGCCGCCTGGCGGGTCTACGCCCGCCGCAGCGCGACCGGCGCCACCAAGGACGCCCGCCGCCTCGCCGGCTCCACCACCGGCATCGTCGGCAAGGCCGCCGCCTTCCTCACCGACTCCGGCTTCCTCCAGCGCACCGGCGACGAGGCCGGCGGCACCTACCGCACCACCCCCCGCTACCAGCTCCAGGTCCGCGACATGGCGGGGAGCGCGGCCATGGCCGAGCTGCTGGAGCTGGGCGTGGTCCCCGTCAGCGACGGCTCCGCCACCCTCCTGCCGCCGCCCGAGGGCGACGACCTGGAACTCGCCGCCGACGCCGGGCTCCCCTTCCACGCCTGAGCCCCGCGCCCCCACGGCCGCGGCCCCCCACGCCCGAGCCCCCGCCCCGCACGCCCGAGCCCCCGCGCCACCTGCCCTCCGTACGACCCACGAGAGACCACGAGAGTCCGCCGCCATGTACGAGCTGTCCCGGATCCGCCTCTACTCCATCGGGCCCGCCGGTGCGCGCTACGCCGACACCGTGCTCGACCTGCGCGGAGTCGGCGAGCCGGTGCCCCACCCGGCGCCCGCCCAGGCGGAGTTCTTCGAGGACGAGCCCACCGGGCCGCCGCGCCGCCCGGCGCCCGCCGGCGTGCTCTTCCTGGAGAACGGCGGCGGCAAGTCCGTCCTGCTCAAGCTGATCTTCTCGGTGATGCTGCCCGGCCACCGCAACACCCTCGGCGGCGCCAGCTCCGGCGTGCTGCGCAAGTTCCTGCTGGCCGACGACTGCGGCCACGTCGCCCTGGAGTGGCAGCACACCCAGACCGGCGAGTGCGTGGTCGTCGGCAAGGTCAGCGAGTGGCGCGGCCGCCAGGTCTCCAACGACCCCCGCAAGTTCGCCGAGGCCTGGTACTCCTTCCGCCCCGGGCCGGGCCTCAGCCTCGACAACCTGCCCGTCGCCGAGGCGACCACCGTCCGCCCGCCCGTCGAGGGCGTCTCGGGCGCCCAGGGCCGCCGCCGCACCATGAAGGGCTTCCGCGACGCCCTGACCGAGGCCGGCAAGGCGTACCCGCACCTCGAGGTGTACTTCGAGGAGATCCACGACCGCTGGAACGAGCACCTCACCGATCTCGGCCTCGACCCCGAACTCTTCCGCTACCAGCGCGAGATGAACGCCGACGAGGGCGAGGCCGCCGGCCTCTTCGCGGTCAAGAAGGACTCCGACTTCACCGACCTGCTGCTGCGCGCCGTCACCGACACCCGCGACACGGACGGCCTCGCCGACCTCGTCCACGGCTTCGGCAACAAACTGGGCCGCCGCGCCGAGCTGATGGCCGAACGGGACTTCACCGCCGGCTCCGTGGACCTGCTCACCCGCATCGTCGAGGCCGCCGGCGCCCGCTCCCGCCTGCGCGACGTCCACGCCGGCGCCGAACGCCGTACGCGCACCCTCGCCCGGCGGCTGTCCGCCCGGGCGGGCGAGGAGCGCGGCCGCGCCGCCGACCTCGCCCAGCGGGTCACCGGCGCCGCGCACGAGGTCACCGTCGCCGAAACGGCCCGCGCCCGCAGCGCCGCCGTGTCCGCCGAACTCGCCTACCGGCACGCCTCGCTGGCCCTGACCGTCGCCGACAAGGCCGCGGCCGCCCAGCGCCGCGAACTCCTCGAAGCGCGGACCCTGCACTCCGCCTGGCAGGCCGCCGAGAACGTCCTGCGCCACCGGGCCGCCGCCGACCGCTCCGCCCGCGTCGCCGCCGCGATCCGCGAGGCCGAGCGGGACGCCGCCCCCGCGCTCGCCGCCCGGGCCACGGCCGCCGGCCAGCTCGTACGGGCCCTGCACACGGCCGCCGAGCACGGCGAGCGCCTCGCCAACGAGGAGGAGGAGCGTTCCGCCGAGCTCCAGAGC
>NZ_JBHXSC010000089.1:0-24702 GCF_042716505.1 Streptomyces sp. NPDC058674 | reverse complement strand
CGCCCGGGCCGCGACCGGCGGGCCCGGCGCCTCGACGCCCGCGCCGGGCGACCGCGGTTCGAGGGGGACGGGCCGCGGGTGGCCGTGGTGGGCGGCGGCATCGCGGGCCTGTCCGCGGCCACGGTCCTCGCCGAGCGCGGCGTGCGCGTCACCCTCTACGAGCGGGACGGGCAGCTCGGTGGCCGGCTGGCGGGATGGGGGACGCGGCTGGCGGACGGCTCGGAGGCGACGATGAGCCGTGGCTTCCACGCGTTCTTCCGGCAGTACTACAACCTGCGGGCGCTGCTGCGGCGCACCGATCCGGGGCTCCACGGTCTGACGGGGCTGGCGGACTATCCGCTGCGCCACCGCGACGGCGGGCAGGACAGCTTCGCCCGGGTGCCCCGCACGCCGCCGCTCAGTGCGCTCGGCTTCGTCGCGCAGAGCCCGTCCTTCGGCTGGCGGGATCTGGGGCGGATGAACGCGCGGGCCGCACTGCCCCTGCTCGACGTGGGTGTCCCGGAGGTGTACGAGGCGCTCGACGGGGTGAGCGCGACGGAGTTCCTGGCGGGGATCCGGTTCCCCGAGGCGGCGCACCACCTGGCGTTCGAGGTGTTCTCGCGCAGCTTCTTCGCCGATCCGGCGACCCTCTCGGCGGCCGAGCTGGTGCTGATGTTCCACATCTACTTCCTCGGATCCAGTGAGGGGCTGCTGTTCGACGTGCCCCGCGAGCCGTTCCCGCAGGCCCTGTGGGACCCGCTGGCCCGGTATCTGGGCGGGCTAGGCGTGGAGGTCCGCACGGACACGGCGGTGCACGCGGTGCGCCCCGTCGGCGAGGAGCGGGTGGAGGTGGTCGCGGGAGAGGCGGCCGAGGAGTTCGACGGGGTGGTGCTGGCCCTGGACACCGGCGGGCTGCGGTCGGTGGCCGGCGCGTCCCCGCAGCTCGTGGGCCTGCGGTGGCGGGCTGCGGTCGCCCGGCTGCGGACGGCGCCGCCGTTCCTGGTGTCGCGGCTCTGGCTGTCGCGGCCGGTGGCGGGCGAGCGGCACGGCTTCCTCGGGACCAGCGGCTTCGGCGGCCTGGACAACGTCAGCGTCCTGGACCGCTGGGAGGGCGAGGCGCACCGGTGGGCGTTGCGCACCGGTGGTTCGGTGGTGGAGCTGCACGCGTACGCGGTCGATCCGGCGGAGCGGCGGCGGGAGGTGGAGGAGGGTCTGGTGCGCCGGCTGCGTGAGGTGTATCCGGAGACGGGGCGCGCCGACGTCGTCGACGTCCGCCACGAGTGGCGCGAGGACTGTCCTCTGTTCACGGTCGGGGGCTACGCGGAACGGCCCGGTGTGCGCACGGGTGACGCCCGGGTGGTGGTGGCCGGAGACCTGGTGCGCACGGGTCTGCCGGTGGCGCTGATGGAACGGGCGGCGACCAGCGGGTTCCTGGCGGCCAACGCCCTGCTGGAGCGGTGGGGCGTACGGGGCGAGACGCTGTGGACGGTGCCGGATCGCGGCCGGTCCGCCGCGGGCCGGGCACTGGCGGGCCTCGGGCGGCGGGCGGACCGGCGGCGGTGACGGTCCGGCGGCGCGGCGGTCCGGCGGCGCGGCGGTCCGGCGTCGCGGCGGCCCGGGACTGTGGGTCAGCCGGGGAACCGGCCGGTGCTGCGCAGTTCCCAGCGGCGTTCGGCGTAGGCGAGGTCGTCGCGCCACAGGCGGCCCGCGGCGCGGCGCACGAGGGGCCGCAGCAGCGGGGCGGCAGTGCGGGCGAGGGCGAAGCCGGGGCGGTGGGAGGTGGCGATGACGGCTTCGATGACCCGGGTGCGGGGACGGCCGTCGCGGCCGGGCCCCAGCGGGGTGGCGTGCGTTTCGACGACGGAGCCCTCGCCTTCGCCCTCGGTGATGTGCATGACGACCGTGCGGGGGCCGGGGGCGGTGAACTCGGCGGTCACGGGCACGACGGCCCGCCGGGCCAGCTTGAAGGAGACGCGCACCCTCAGGACGTCGCTCTCGGCGCCGTCGTCGAGGACGGTGAGGTCGACGAAGGAGTACGGGTGGAACCACGCGCCGTGCCAGGGGTCGAGGCGGTTGGCGACGACGTCCTCGGGCTCACAGGTGCCGGTGCCGGTGTAGACGGCGCTGAGGGAGTCGGCGGCGGGCGGGCGGGGCGGCACGGCGGGGGCGTCGAGGGGTGCCTCGCCGCCCTGGTCGTCGAGCCGTACCCAGGCGAGGACGCCGTCGTCGTGGGCGGGGTGGGGGGCCCAGCCCGCGAAGGGGGCGCCGTTGAGGGCGAGTCCGTGCCAGGGGCAGACCAGGGTCCCGCAGCGGACCGGGGCCTGGGCCAGCGCGGCTCCCAGGTGCGGACAGGCGCCCGGGCCGGCGACGAGGGCTCCGTCGGCGCCGCGCCATGCCACGATCTCGGCGCCCCCGACCGTGGTCCCGTAGGCCGCGTCCGTGCGGACGGCACTGCTGGGGCCCAGGACGTACCAGTTGCCGGCGGGCCGCGCGCGGGCCCGTTTGAGGGCGGCGTCGATGAGCCGGGGCGAGGCGTCCCTCCAGGTCGGTTCCTGCCGGTGCCAGGAGACCGGGTCGCGGCGCAGCCTGACCGGGATGCGGCGGCGGGGGGCGCGCGGGCTCATCGGGACGGCTCCTTGACGGCGGGGGCGGCGGGGGTCGTGAGGCGGCCGGCCGCGATGGCGGCCAGTCCGGTCGCGGCCACCGCCGCGCGGCGGGTGAGGGGGACCGCGGAGCGGCGGTGGACGCTGGCGTACCCGTCGCGGGCGACGGCGTCCAGGATCTCGCCGTAGAGGACGAAGGCGGTGCGGACGCAGGGCCGGGAGCGGGGGTCGAGCATGTCCAGGCCCGGCCGGGCCCTCGCGTAGAAGCGCCGGGCCAGGGCGGCGGCGGAGCGCAGGGCGCAGGTGATGCGCGGGTCACTGCGGCCGGTGCGTCTGCTCCAGGTCAGCAGCGCGCGGTCCACGCCCTCGGCGGCGAGGAGGTCGGCGGGCAGGTAGACGCGGTCGCGGTCGAGGTCCTCGCCCACGTCCCGGATGAAGTTGGTGAGCTGGAACGCCTCGCCGAGGGCGGCGGCGTGCGGGGCGGCCTCCTCGCGCGGGGTGGTGTGGCCGAGTACGGGGAGCATCTGGAGGCCGATGACGGCGGCGGAGCCGTGCATGTAGCCGCGCAGCGCGTCGAGCGTGCCGTAGTCGGTGACGGTGAGGTCGCTGCGCATGGAGGCGAGGAAGTCGTCGAAGTGGCTGTGGGGAATGCGGTAGCGGTGTGCGGTGTGGGCGACGGCCGTGACGACGGGGTGGCGGCCGGGGCCGCCGTTGATCGCCGTGCGGAGGTCGGCCGACAGGATCTGGAGCCGTTGGGCGCGGTCGGCTCGGCCGTCGGGGGTGGTGAGGTCGTCGACGATGTCGTCGGCGAGCCGGGCGAAGGCGTAGAGGGCGTGCACGGCGGGGCGACGGGAGGCCGGCAGCAGCCGCGTGGCGAGGAAGTACGTCTTTCCGTGCCGGGCGTTGAGGCGCCGGCAGCGGTCGAAGGCCCCGCGCAGGGCGGGGTCGGTGATGGCAGCGGCGTCCAGTTCGCGTCGCGTCATGCGGGGCTGCCTTTCGTCGCTGCAGGAAGGGGTGCTGCGGGGCGGGGGCGGGGTGGGCCGGTGATGCGGGCGGCGGCGAGGCGTCCGGAGATCAGGACGGTGGGTACGCCGACGCCCGGGGTGGTGCCGCAGCCGGCGAGTACGGCGTTGGCGGCGCCGCGTACGAGGTTGCGGGGGCGGAAGGGGCCGGTCTGGGGGAAGGTGTGGGAGACGGAGAAGGGGCTGCCGGCGGCGTGGCCTTGGGCGGCCCAGTCGGCGGGGGTGACGAGGACCTCCGTGTCGACGGCGTCGGCGAAGCCGGTGAGGCCGCGGTGCTCCAGCTCCCGCAGCAGGCTGTCCCGGTAGCGGGGTCCGAGGTCCTTCCAGGAGGCCGCCGAAGGGCCGACCGTGGTGTTGGGGCAGGGCGCGAGCACGTAGTGGGTGTGCTTGCCGGGCGGGGCGAGGCCCGGGTCGGTGGCGGTGGGCCGGGTGACGAGGAGGGAGGGGTCGCTCATCAGGCGGCCGGTGCGGGTGATCTCGTGGAAGGTCTGCTTCCACGCGGCGCCGAAGGAGATCGTGTGGTGGGCCAGCTCGGGCCAGGTGCGGTCGGTCCCGGCGTGCAGGACCACGGCCGACGGTGAGTGGCGCAGGGGGAGCGGGCGGCGCGGCCGGGCGCCGAGCAGCCGGTAGGAGACGGGCAGGTCGGGGGTCAGGACGACCGCGTCGCAGGGGATGCGCTGCCGGTCGGTGACGACGGCGGTGATGCGGTCGCCGGTGCGCTCGAGCCGTGTGACGGTCTGTCCGTAGTGGAGGGTGGCGCCCGCGTCGGCGGCGGCCGCGGACAGGGCGGTGGGGACGGCGTGCATGCCGCCCTCGGGGAAGTACACCCCGGCGATCGTGTCCATGTAGGCGATGACGGCGTAGGCGGCGAGCGCGCGGGCCGGTGGGACGCCGGCGTAGAGGGCCTGGAAGGAGAAGACGCGTTGCAGGCGCTCGTCCGTGATGAACCGGCCGATCGCCGGCTGGAGACGGCCGAATCCGCCCAGTGCGGCGAGCCGGGCCAGGTCCGGGTGGAGGAGCGAGAGGGGCGAGTCGAAGTTGGCGTCGATGAAGCGGCCCATCTGCGCCTGGTAGAGGTCGTGCAGCCACCGGCGCAGTCGGCGGTAGCCGGCTGCCTCGCGGCCGCCGGCGAAGCGTGCGACCTCCGCCTCCATGGCCTGGGCGTCGGTGTGGACGTCGAGGCTGCTGCCGTCCGCGAACCGGGCGTGGTAGGCGGGGTGGAGGGGACGCAGGGCCAGCCGGTCGGACATCTTCTGGCCGACCGCGGCGAAGGCCTCTTCGAGCAGGTGCGGCATGGTCAGGACGGTGGGGCCGGTGTCGAAGCGGTAGCCGTCGCGCTCGATCAGGCCGGCGCGGCCGCCCGGGAGGGCGTCGCGTTCGACGACGGTGACGGTCCTGCCGGCGCCGAGGAGGTGGAGGGCGGCGGAGAGGCCGGCGAGGCCGGCGCCGACGACCACCACGTGGTCGGTCCGTCCGGTGATCGTCCTCATCGGGCCGCCCCGTACCGGGCGGCCGGCTCCGGGGTGCGGGCGTCCTGCCCCGGCGGCGAGGCGACGTGGCGCAGCAGTTCGGTCAGGTGCTGTGCGGCGCGGCCGTGCAGGCGCGCCGCGGCGAGGTGGCGTTCGGATGCGCGCGCCAGGCGTTCGATGCGCCGTTCGACCTGAGCGGGCGCGCCTGTGGACCGCAGGGCTTCGCGGACCGAGGCCAGGGCCGGTCCGGAGAGGGGCCCGCTCCCCCGGCAGTCCTGGAGGAGGTCGACCACGTCGGTGGCGCCGGTGGCGCGGGCCCGCGCGTGGGCCAGGGCGAGCAGGTAGGTCGCCTTGCCGGAGCGGATGTCGTCTCCCGAGGGCTTTCCGGTCGCCCCGGGGTCGCCGAACACGCCCAGGAGGTCGTCGCGGAGCTGGAAGGCGATGCCGGCGCACCGGCCGGCCGCGGCCAGGGCCCGGGTGGTGGAGTCGTCGGCTCCGGTCAGCGCCGCGCCCAGGGCCAGGGGTTGCTCCACCGTGTAGCGGGCCGTCTTCAGGCAGACGGTACGGATGGCCTGGGCCGCCGACCGGGAGGAGGTGGCCTGACCGTGCAGGTCGAGGTACTGCCCGGCCACCATCTCCGTCCGCATGGCCCGCCAGATCCGCAGGATCTCCGTGCGCACCCGCGGGTCGAGGTCGACGCCGGCGACCAGGTCGTCCGCCCACGAGAGCGCGAGGTCTCCGGCCAGGACCGCGACCGATTGGGCGAACGGCGACGGGCCGGGGCCGTGCGCGGGCCCGGGCCCGGTCGCCGGGAACTCCAGGGCGATCTGCGCGTGGAAGGAGGGTCTGCCGCGGCGCACGACCGACTGGTCCATGACGTCGTCGTGGACCAGGGCGCAGCTCTGGATCAGCTCGAGTGCGGCGGCGATGCGCAGGGCTCCGGACACGTGGGCGTCCGCACCGCCGCAGGCCCGCAGGGCCCACCACAGGAGCCGGGGGCGGATCCGCGAGCCGCCGCCGAGGGTGAAGGCGGACAGCCGCTCCGCGACGTCGGTGGCGAAGACCGGGTCGAGCGACCGGCTGTACGCCACGGACTCGGCGCAGAAGGCGGCCAGTTGTCCCGTGACGGCACCGGTCACGTCGGCGTCGACGGCCGCTGCGGTGGGGGGCGGCGCGATGTGTGCGGTGTGTTGCCGGGGGGCGGTGGTGAGGTGTCGAGCAACCGACTTCGCGTGCATTGGGTCCTCCGTGTCGTGAAGTGGTGCTTGCCACCTGTTCCGCGTTCAGCGGGCGGACGGATGCGCTCTCTTGCGGTCGCGGGCCGTACGAGCCATCTGTCCCCCGTGGGCTGAGCCGTTCAGACAGCGCGGGCCCGCCGTCCACCCGATGGGTGCATCTGCCGCGGGCTCTGCCCGCAGGTCGGATCACTCCCGGTTCGGGGGCCATGGTTTGGCGTCCTGTGGGCATGAGCGCGCAGAGGGGCATCCATGAGCGTGCCCCCGTGCCGACGGATGTCGGCACGTCCGTGGAAGAAGGAGGATGTTCTTCATGTCGCAGGTCGAAGAGTCCATCGAGGTCGACGTCCCCGTCCGCATCGCCTACAACCAGTGGACGCAGTTCGAGACGTTTCCCCACTTCATGGACGGCGTCGAGAGGATCACTCAGGTCAACGACACCCTGACGCACTGGGAGACCAAGGTCGCCGGTGTGGCGCGGGAGTTCGACGCCGAGATCACCGAGCAGATCCCCGACGAGCGCGTCGCCTGGACGACCGTCGGCGGCGAGGCGAAGCAGGCCGGTGTCGTCACCTTCCACCACCTGGCCGACAGCAAGACCAAGGTCATGCTGCAGCTCGACTACGACCCCGAGGGGTTCACCGAGAACATGGGTGACAAGCTCGGCTTCGTCAAGCGGCAGGTCACCGGCGACCTCAAGCGCTTCAAGGAGTACATCGAGGCCCGGGGCACCGAGACCGGCTCCTGGCGCGGCGAGGTGTGAGGCCCGACGGACATGCGGCGGGGCCGGGACCACAGGAGTGGTCCCGGCCCCGCCGCATCTGTGCTCGCGGCCGGTGTCGTCAGGCGGCGGCGGGCTGGGGCTGGCGCAGTTGTGCCTGCCCGAAGAGGAGGGCGTAGCCGTCGGGGAGGTGCTGGAGGATGCGGGCGAGGAGGTCGGGGCCGGCGAGTGCGCTCACAGAGGCGAGGACGGCTCCGGTGTCCCAGCGGGCGATGGCGGGGCTGACGCCGGTGCGTGCGGCCAGGGCCTTCACGAAGCCCCAGCCGGTGAGCTGTTCGGCGTCCGGGGCGCAGGAGGTCAGGGCGAGGGCCGCTTCGAGGGGCAGCCGCTGGGCGAGGTCGACGCGTTCGTCGACGGTGAGCTGACGGCCGAGTGCGGCGAGGACGGTCCGGACGGCTTCCTCCGCGCGCTCGCGGGTGGGGTAGGCGCCCTCGTAGCGGACGCGCTCCAGCATCTGGGCGAACGTGGTGGCGGGGGCGGGCCGGTCCGGTCGAGGCTGGTCGTACATGGTGCTGCGGTTTCCTTTCTCTTCGAGGGTTCGATCTCTGGCCGGGCGGCGCGCCGGTCGGGTGGGCCGGTCAGGCGGGCCGGGGGTGGCCGAAGAGGAGGTCGTAGCCGGGCGGGAGCTGGAGCAGGACCTCTCGGGTGAGCGGCTCCCCCGCCGCGGCGGCCACGGTGGACAGGACGGCGCCGATGTCCCACAGGGCGGTCTGTTCGGTGGCGCCCTCGATCCAGGCCGCGGTGGCGCGGACGAAACGCTCGGGTGAGAGCGGTTCCGCTGCCTGGAGCGGGTTGAGGAGGATCAGGGCGTAAGTCTCCGGGAGCCGGGCCGCGAGCTGGGCCCGCACCGTGCCGACGAGATGGGCGCCCAGCAGGGCCAGGACGACGCGGGCCACCCGCTCGGCCTCCTCGACGGTCGTGTACTGGCCGTGCTCTTGGACGTGGGCGAGGAACGCCTCTCGTCGCATCGACATCACGTCACCTCCGAGGAAGGGGAGCGGGGCGGCGGAGGACGGGTGCCGGAGGGGGACCGGTTCCCCGTCCCGCGCCGCTGGTATGCGGGGGCCGTTCAGCCGGAGATCTGCTTCTGTCCGTCCGTGCGGCCGATGCTGATCTTGCGGGGCTTGGCGCGCTCGGCGATCGGGATGCGCAGGGTCAGGACGCCCGCGTCGTAATCGGCCTGGATCCGCTCGGTGTCGAGGGTGTCGGCCAGGACGATCTGGCGGGAGAAGACACCGAGGGGCCGCTCGGAGAGCTCCATCTGCACGGTGTCGGCCTGCCGGGCGGGCCGCCGTTCGGCCTTGACCCGCAGCATGTTCCGCTCCACGTCGATCTCGATCGCCTCGGTGCTCACACCGGGCAGGTCGAAGGCGATCACGTACTCGTCGCCCTCGCGGTAGGCGTCCATCGGCATGACGGACGGCTTGGACCAGGTCCCGGTCGTACCCGACAGCTGCTGGACGAGCCGGTCCATCTCACGGAACGGGTCAGTACGCATCAACATCGTGAAACACCTCCGGTCGGTTCGGGCAGAAACTGCCACTGCGCTTCCACGTGCATCCGTTGTAGCATGTCATCGAAACGATGACAAGCAGGGTGTCATCCTGAGGATGACGAGCAGCGGAGAGTGCCATGAACGAAGCCCCCGAGCCGGCTGCCCCGGCCCCTTTCACCGCCGTGGCGGCGGCCCTGGAAGCCATCGACAACGCCGTGCGGAGCGCGCACCGCTCCCCCGCGGACGCGCCGCCGCCCGGGCCGGGCGACGCGCCGGGCCCCCACCCGGCTCCGGCTCTGGCCGCGCTGCAGCTGCTGCGCGAGGTCCGGGAGCAGCTGGCCGGCTGGGAGAGCGGCCTGATCGAGACCGCCCGGGGCCGGGGCGCGAGCTGGGCCGACCTCGCCGGACCGCTGGGCGTCGCCAGCCGCCAGGCCGCCGAACGCCGCTACCTCCGCCTGCGCCCGGGCACCGCCGGGTCCACCGGCGAGCAGCGGGTCCAGGCCACCCGCAACACGCGCGCCGCCGACCGCACCGTCACCGCCTGGGCCCGTGACAACGCGGCCGACCTGCGTCGCCTCGCGGGCCAGATCACCGCCCTCACCGGCCTCCCCGACGGCGCCCGGAGTGCGGTGGGCGACCTGAACCGGGCCCTCGCCGACAACGACGCGGCCCACCTCGTACGCCCCCTGGCCGACACCCGGCCCCACCTGCGCCCCCAGGACGCCGCACTCGCCGACCGCATCGACTCCATGACCCGCCACACCGACCGGCTCCGCCGGGACAGCCACGACCAGCGGAGCACGTGATCCCGAGGCCCGGGTCCGGTGCGCTCCCGTCGGCCGCGCACCGGTCCTACAGGCCCGGCCGCGCACTGTCCTACAAGCCCAGGGCCCGGGCCTCCGTGATGCTCGCCCAGTCGTTCTCCGGGTTCGCCCAGAACGAGATCTTCAGGTAGCGCGCGTCCAGGGACCCTTGGCCGAAGAGCACGGTCTCGGGGGACGTGGTCGTCCCGGAGCTGCGGCCTTCCCAGGCCTTGGTGTAGGAGACGCCGTCCTGCGAGACGTGGATCGTGTAGTCGTTCCACCTGAGGTCGCCGCGGTGCCAGGCGGTGGTCGCGCCGCACAGCTGGCGGACCGCGCCGGTGTCAATGACGAGCGCCGCCCCGAAGCCCTGGCCGGACCAGCGTGTCGCGGGGTCGCCGTCGATCGCGTGGGCCGGCGGATTGGCGGGCTCGTACGTGGAGGCGGAGGCGGCCGCCGCCGTGACCGGCCGCGTGCAGGCCCGCTGCGGGGAGACGTCCCGGTGGGCGGCCCGTTCGTCACCCAGACGCACGGCGTCGTAGTACATCACGCGCTGCGTGGTGCCGGAGGGGGCGCCGGTGTTCCAGTCCCATTTGTAGATCCCGAACTTGAAGTAGGGCGAGCGGGGCCCCCCTCCGTGCGTCGCTCCTGTGCGGTGGACGACCCGCTCGCCGTTCCTCCACACCTGGAGCAGGCCGGTGCTGTCGGTACGCCAGGTCACGCGGAAGACCCAGTCGACCCAGACACCGGTGGCGTAGGGGCCCAGGTCGATCATCTCGCCGCGGAAGTCGATCTTCCAGCGGCCCTCGTCGGTGAGCAGGGCCAGAGGAGGGGAGCCGCCGGGGCAGCCGGAGTCGCACTGGTGCCACTGGCTGACGATCTCGGCCGAGGTGTCGGCCACCCAGGTCGACGCCAGGTTGATGCTGAAGCCGTACCAGCGTTCGGCGCCGGCGGGTTGCTCGTCCCGCTGGGACACCTCGGCGCGTTTGCTGCTGGAGACGACCGGGTCGGACTTGCGGAGCTCGAACCGGGCGGCGTGGGAGCCGTCCCGCACGGGGGCCGTGACGTTGGTCGCGCCGTACGCCGTCGCCCAGTGCTTGTTGAGGTTCGGGGGCGCCGCCGCGGGGAGGGTGCGGTCCGCGGACTGCTCCCAGTCGAGGGTGCGCTGTACACCGGCGGGGTCGGCCTGCGCCGTCTGCACGGGCGCCAGGGCCACCCCCGCGGCGGCCACGGCCGAGACGAGGACGGATAACCAGGCTCTGGTACGCGGTCGGTTCATGATCGAGCTCCTCCGGGGACGCTTCGCGGATCGGTCCGACGCTCTGTGGTGCCGGGCAGGGACTCTTCCCGCTGCGGTGGGGCCGTGCAAGGGTCGGCGCCCCGGCGCGCGGTGGTACTCGGAAAGCGCCGAACGCGCCACCGGCGGAGCCTCCGGCACCATCCGCCAGGCCAGGCGCCCGACCGGCCCGGCGCGGACGGCCCGCCCGGGTGAGCGGCGTTCCCGCGCTGCGGGGGCGGGGTCCGGCGGCGACGGCGGGGTCAGCGGTCCTCGAACGCGAAGGCCTCGGCCAGCGCGGCCTCCTGCTCCGCCACGTCCCCGGCGTCCCCGGCGACGACGGCGTACCGCCAGGAGCGGCCGTCGGCCGGTTCGTCCGCGTAGAGGACGACGCCCTCGCCCCGGGCCGGGTCGAAGGCGAGCCGGTGCTCGCGCAGCCGGTCGAGGGCCGCTTCGAAGGCGAGGGGCTGCCCTGCCCGGCCCTTCGCCACCGACCAGGCCGGACGGGCGTTGCCCGACGCCGCCGTCAGCCGCATCACCATGGTGTGCGGGGTGGTGGTGGCCGTACGGCGGATGTTGCTCTCGCTGGCGTAGGCCGTACCGTCCGCGTCCACCAGCGCGTCGAGTCCGAACGGGCCGGCGTAGCCGTGGGCGGCCAGGTGGCGGCCCAGGGCCATCCCCCATTCCTCCAGTTCGTCGGAGAGGTGTGCACAGGACGGGGGGAGCGGGGAGACGTACCCCGTGAAGGAGCCGCGGTCCGTCCGCATCGCGCCGCTGAACAGGACGCGCGGCCCGGAGGCGGTCACCTCCAGCTGGATGCTGACCGACTCGGCCACGTCCAGGCACTCCTCCACCACCCACACGCCGTCCGGGCCCCCGACCGCGTCGAGCACCAGGGGCGCTCCGCCCCTGAGGTCGTCGCGGGACAGGAAGCGCATTCCGTGGCCTCCCGCGGAGCGGTCGGGTTTGACCACGACGTGCTCGTGGTCGCGCAGGAGCTCGCGGACCACGCCTTCCGTCTCGGAGCGCCGGCAGGCCCGTCCCACGGGCAGCCGCAGGCCCAGGTGTCTGGCGGCCTCGCGGAACCCGGCCTTGGTGTTGAGCAGCATGGTCGTCTTCACCGCGGCCTCGGCGGCCTCCACCGTGGGATAGGGGTGCACGCGCAAGCCGATGTCCCGGGCGAACGCGATGGCCGACGCGTCGAGCGCCGTCGGCAGGAGGGCCGCGCCGCGGTCGGCGGCGAGGGTCCGCAGGTGTGCGGAGAGTCCGGCCTCGCGCACCGCCCGTGCCAGCGGGACGGCGCCGGCCGGAGGCACTTCCACGACCGTCACCGACCCGGGTGGCACGCCCGTCAGGTCGTACGCGTACCGCAGGAACTCCCGGCTCAGGGGCACGGGGGTGACCAGCACGTCACCGGGTCGCAGCAGCCACGCCTTCCTCGGCGCCTGCTGCGACCACTGCGTCAGCACCTGTCCCTCGTTGAGGTCCACCGCCAGGTCGGAAAGGAAGTTCGCGAAGACAACGAACGGGCCCTCTTCACGCACGGCTGCTCCTCTCGTCGCCGATCTCGTCGTCGCCGGTCCCGGCCGATCCCGGCCGTCCACCGCGGGCCGCGGCCGTCCGCCGCAGGCCACGGCCGTCCTCGGACGTCCGCGGCCCAAGACGAGGCCCTGGCGCCCAGCGCATGCCCAGGGTCGGACGGAACACACGGCGGCGCCACCGGGGGCACCCGAAGACCTCGCTGGTTCCCCGGCACGACCGGTGCCATGCTGGTCACAGGACCCACGCGCCAACGGCGTGTCCCACCGGCTCCGCGCGATGAGCGGAGCCCCGCCCTGACGACAGGACCCGCGTTCATGCCCGCCCGACCGACCCCCCGCGCGACCGGCGACGAGAGCCCCGGTCCGGACACCCTGACCCGCTCCGCGATGCGACCCGACGGCACGCTCGTCCTCCACCTGAACGGCGAGTACGACGTGGATACCGTCGTCCCCCTGCGCGAGGCCCTGAACCGGGCCAACGCCGACCGGGTCCCGCACACGGTCCTCGACGTCTCCGGGGTGACCTTCGCGGACTCCACCCTGCTCAACCTCTTCATCCAGGCTCACCACCGCCTGGCCCGGCTGGTCTTCGCGGGGCCCGTTCCCCCGCAGCTGCAACGGCTCTTCAACCTCACCGGCGTCGCCGAGATCTTCACGTTCGCACCCGATGTCACGGCTGCCTGCGCCGACACCTCCCCCGCCTGACCCGGCGTGCCGCCCCGAACACCCGTCGTCGCGCCGCACTCCGTAGAGTGTCCCGGCAGGCCTCCGCATGGGCGTGGCCGCTCGGCGGGCAGGACGGGCCGATGATCCATCCAGCGGAGGGCAACGACCGGTACATGTCGACACACCGCCCCATGTCCGTTTCCACCGTGTTCGCAGGCACCGAGAAGATCGCCGACGCCCGGGACCTGGCCCGCGCCTTCCTGGCGGATCTGCGCACCTCGCACGGGCTGCCGGTGTCGGGCCGCGCGGTGGACACGGTCGAGCTGGTGGTCAGCGAGCTGGTGACGAACGCCCGCAAGTACGCGCCGGGCCCCTACTCGCTGACGCTGGCGGTCCGGGACACCTCCGTGGAGGTCAGCGTGTGGGACAGCAGCCCCACGCCTCCGTCCATCCTGGCGGCCGACCCGCTCAGGGTCGGCCAGCACGGCCTGGAGATCGTCATGGCGGCCGCGCACCGCTTCCAGGTCAGTCAGGAGTCCGCCGGGAAGCGGATCACGGCAGCCATCCCGATGACCGACGGTCCCGGCGACGCCTGACACCCGGGCGGTCCTGAGGGTGTCAGGCGGGTGGTCAGCGCACGGTCAGTGCACCTGGATACCGATGAGACAGGTGTCGTCGTCGGTGTCCGAGGCGCTGTAGGTCAGCAGGTTGTCGAGGCGCTTGTCCAGCGAGTCCGCGGGCCTCGAGGCGACGGCGAGCAGTTGCGTCAGGGAGTCCGTGACCGAGGCGTCCCGGCGCTCGACGAGGCCGTCGGTGTACATGAGCAGGACGTCCTCGCGTTCGAGTTGCACCTCCTCTTCGACGTACGTCAAATCGGGCAGCGCGCCGAGAAGCATCCCCGGGGCGAGGGAGAAGGCCCGGGCTTGTGCTCCCCGGATCAGCACAGGCGGCAGGTGGCCGGCGCGCGCCCAGCGGAGCGTACGGGTCGCGGGATCATAGATCCCGCACACGGCGGTGGCAGTGAGGTAGCTCGTGAGGTGATGGGTCACGGTGTTCAGCCAGGAGAGCAGCTGCGCGGGGCCGGCGCCGGTGACGGCCAGGCCGCGCAGGGCGTTGCGCAGGACGACCATGCCGGTGGCCGCCTGGATGCCGTGTCCGGCGACGTCCCCGACGCTGATGAGGATCTTCTTGTCGGGGAGGACCACGGAGTCGTACCAGTCGCCGCCGACCAGTGACTCGGACTCGGCCGGCCGGTACCGGACGGCGATGCGGATGCCGGGTACCTCCAGCGGGGCCGGGGCCGGCGGCATGATGGCCTGCTGGAGCTGCAGGGCCAGCTTGGTCCGGTCGGCGGATTCGGCCTCGCTGCTGGCGAGCTGGTCGCGCGTGGCCGCGAGGGCCACCTCGGTCCAGTGCTGCGCCGAGATGTCCTGGCACGCGCCGCGTACGGCGTACAGGCGTCCCTGCTCGTCCAGGACCGGTTCCGCCACCACGCGGATGTGTCGGGTGATGCCGTCGGGACGTCTCAGGCGGAAGTCGACCGAGGACTCCCGCAGCCGGTGCAGGAGGGTCCGCAGGAAACGCCCGATCGAGTTGACGTCGTGGGGGTGGGCGTGGCTCGCCAGGTCTTCGATGGGGACGGGGGAGGCGTCCGCGGGCAGGCCGAACAGGGTGAAGAGCTGGCCGTTCCAGGTGATGGCACCGGTGCGGACGTTCTGTTCGAAGCCGCCGACCCGGCCGAGTCGCTGCGCGTGCTGCAGGAGGCTGGCGAGCCGTGCGGTTTCGTCCTCGATCTTCCAGATGAGGAGGAGGGCGGTGCCGTGCCGGCTGATGCTGACGTCGGCGACGGAGGTGAGCGCGACCTCGTCGACGAAGGCCGTCAGGGCCGTGTGCGGGGCCCGGCACGGCTCTCCGGTGGCGTAGACGCGCTCCAGCTTGGAGAACAGCCCGTTGCCCTCCGCGGCGGCGGGATAGGCCTCGAGAAAGTGCACGCCGGTGACGAGCGACCGGGGCCGCCCCGCGGGGTCGACGAACCGGTCGTTGCTGTGGTGGATGCGGAAGTCCGCGAGCTGCCCGCCCGCGTCGAGGTGCGGGGTGAGGACCAGTACGGGGTCGTGGAGCTGGTCGGCGAGGTCCGCCAGCTCGGCGATGCCCGCCAGGTGCGGGGCGCCGGTGGTGCAGGGCTGCTCCTCGGGGGACCGCTCCTCGAGGGTGTGGGCGCACAGCTCGGCCATGGCTTCCAGCTGCCGCAGGATCTGCTGCCGCTGGGGCGGCAGCGGGTCCGGCCAGCTCACCTCGAGCACGCCGTGGATACGGCCTCCGGTACCCGCCGGGACGACGATGCGCCCGCCGTCGGGATGCCGGCGCCGCCCGATCGTGGGGATTCCCGCGTCGGAGAGGGAGGCCACCGCGGTGAGCTCGCGGTGGTGCAGGGCCAGGCGCGCGCAGGTGGCGACCTCCGGGGGGACGTAGCGCCAGCGGTCGGCTTCCTCCTCGGTGAATCCGGCCTGGCCGACCAGGGCGAGCGAGGAGTCGGAGCCGACCACCCAGATCGCGACGCCGTGGGCGCCCAGCGGTCGCAGCGCGTTCTCCAGCAGGGCGCCGGCGACGGCCTGGGAGTCGGTCGCGGCGAGCATGCCGCTCTCCGCCGCCCGCAGCCGAACCGCGGGTGCGGGCGCCCGCGGGGCGTCGGGCCCGCCGCCGGTGGACTCCAGGAAGTGCTCGGCGATCTCGCTGACGCGGTCGCGGGCGGACTGGTTGATGACGTCGACGGCCAGGCCCAGGACGGTGGTACCGGACTGCTCGGCGAGCATGGTGAGCTGCCGGGAGGCCTCGGCGGGCCCGCATCCCAGCCGCCCCACCAGAATCCCCTTGGCCATTTCGATCAGCGCGCGGCCGTCGGCGGCCCACTGGGCCTCCGACGCCTCCTGCCGCAGCCGCTCCACGGTGGCGGCCAGCCGTCCCACGTCGCCCGACTCTTCGGGACGCGAGGCGGGGGCGGCGCCCGGCAGGGCGCGATCCCCCTCCGCCGCCCGGCGGGCGGCGGGGACCTCCTGAGCGCCGCCGTGGTCGCGGGGGCCGGAGGGCGGCCGGATCGCTCCGGGCTCGTCGTGGGCGTGGTTCACCGGACGTCGGCTTCTTCCGTGGGGTCGGCGGGGGCGAGGAGGTCAGGCACGGGAGGAACCGGGCTTCTCCGGCGCCGGGAGCCACTTGCGGAGCCGTGCGATCAGGTCGTTCGCGTCGACGGGCTTGGTGACGTAGTCGCTCGATCCCGAGGCGATGCTCTTCTCACGGTCCCCGGGCATGGCCTTCGCGGTCACCGAGATGATGGGCAGGTCGGCGTACTGGGGCATCTTCCTGATCTCCGCGGTCGCGGCGTACCCGTCCAGTTCGGGCATCATGACGTCCATCAGGATGAGGTCGATGCCGGGGGTGCTCAGCAGGGTCTCGATGCCCTTGCGCCCGTTCTCGGCGTGCAGGACCCGGATGCCGTGCAGTTCGAGGATGCCGCTGATCGCGTACAGGTTGCGGGGGTCGTCGTCGACGACCAGGACGGACTTGTCCGCGAGGCTGGCGTCGATGTAGGCGTGGCCCGACGGGGCCGCCTCGCTCTCGGGCCGCACGAGGGGCAGGACGTCCCCGAGCCCGTCGACCGACAGGTGCAGGGTGATCCGTTCGCGGAGCTCGTCCAGGCTGGAGAGCACTTCGAGGCGGTGGCCGGTCGCGTGGCGGGCGACCTCTTCCTGCTGTTCCCCGGTCATGCGCCGGTTGTCGTGGGCGAGCACCGGGAGCGAGGCCAGGGCGGAGTCCCCCGCCAGGGCGCGCAGGAAGTTCAGGGCCTCGCCGCTGGATCCCAGTTCGAGGACCACGCAGTGGAACGGCGCCTGGGCGAGCACGGCGGCCGCGTCCGCGGCGGTCACTGCGGCGACGACCTCGACCTCGTCGGCGGGTCCGCCGGCGCCCCGCCCGGCGACCAGGTCGGCGGCGGCGCTCTCGGCGACGAGGCTGAGCAGGCCGTTGCTGCGCTCCTCGATCACCAGCAGGCGGCGGGGGTGGCGGTCCTCCTCCGGGTCGGCGACGCTCTCGTCCTCTTGGTGGAGGGGTTCGCGGGCGGCGCCCTCCAGCGCGGGCGCCTCGGCGTCCCGCTCGATGAAGTCGGGTCGGGAGGCCGGCAGGTAGAGGGTGAACGTGGACCCCTCGCCGGGGATGCTGCTCGCGGTGACCACACCGCCGAGGAGTCGGGCGATCTCTCTGGTGATGGACAGGCCGAGACCGGTGCCGCCGTACTTGCGGCTGGTCGTTCCGTCGGCCTGCTGGAACGCGGCGAAGATCACCTCCAGCTGCTCCTCGGCGATGCCGATGCCGGTGTCGACCACCTTGAAGGCCACCACCGATCCGGCGCGGGCCAGCTCCGCGGGGAGGTCCGCGCCGTTCGCGGGTTCGATCCGCAGCTGGACCCGGCCGCTCTCGGTGAACTTCACCGCGTTGGAGAGGAGGTTGCGCAGGATCTGCTGGAGCCGTGCGTCGTCGGTCAGCAGGTCGACCGGTACGCCGGCCGAGCTGATGATGTCGAACTCGAGGCCCTTTTGGCTGGTCAGCGGCCGGAAGGACGCTTCCACGTAGTTGAGCAGCCGCTTGAGCGACACCCGTTCCAGATTGACGTCCATCTTGCCCGCCTCGACCTTCGACAGGTCGAGGATGTCGTTGATGAGCTGGAGGAGGTCGGATCCGGCGGAGTGGATGATGCCCGCGTACTCGACCTGCTTGGGCGTCAGGTTGCGGCTCGGGTTCTGGGAGAGCAGCTGGGCCAGGATGAGCAGGCTGTTGAGCGGCGTGCGCAGCTCGTGGCTCATGTTGGCCAGGAACTCCGACTTGTACTTCGAGGCCAGGGACAGCTGCTGGGCGCGGTCCTCGAGCTCCTGGCGGGCCTGCTCGATCTCCAGGTTCTTCGTCTCGATGTCGCGGTTCTGGGTGGCGAGCAGGGCGGCCTTCTCCTCCAGTTCCGCGTTGGACCTCTGGAGCTCGTCCTGCTGGACCTGCAACTGCTCGGATCGGGCCTGCAGTTCACCCGTCAGGCGCTGGGACTCGCCGAGCAGTTCGTCCGTCCGCGCGTTGGCGACGATGGTGCTGACGTTGACTCCGACCGTCTCCATCAGGCGCCCGAGAAAGTCGCGGTGGACGGGGGTGAAGGAGCTGAACGTGGCGAGTTCGATGACGCCGAGGACCTGGTCCTCGACGAGGATGGGCAGCACGATGAGGTTGGCGGGGACGGCCTCGCCCAGGCCGGAGGAGATCAGGTAGCCGGGGGGCACGTTGGTGGTGGTGAGGATGCGGCGGCTGCGGGCCGCCTGGCCGACCAGGGTCTCGCCGTGTCGTACCCGCTGCGCCGCGGGGCGGTCGGCGGGCCGTCCGAAGGAGCCGATCAGGGTGAGCCACGTCGCCCCGTCGGTCTCCTCGGCGAGGTAGAACGCGCCGTAGCTGGCGTCGACCAGGGGCGCCAGCTCGTCCATGACGAGTTCCGCGACCACGGCCAGGTCCCGGTGGCCCTGCATGAGGCCGGAGATCTGCGCCAGGTTCGACTTCAGCCAGTCCTGCTCCTGGTTGGCGAGTGTCGTCTCGCGGAGCGAGCCGACCATCGAGTTGATGTTGTCCTTGAGCTCGGCGACCTCGCCGGAGGCGTCGACCGTGATCGACCGGGTCAGGTCGCCCTCGGCCACGGCGCTGGCCACCTCGGCGATGGCGCGCACCTGGCGGGTCAGGTTCCCGGCGAGCTCGTTGACGTTCTCCGTCAGCCTCTTCCAGGTGCCCGAGACGCCCTCGACCTCGGCCTGGCCGCCGAGGCGGCCCTCGCTGCCGACCTCGCGGGCCACGCGGGTCACCTCCGCCGCGAACGAGGACAGCTGGTCGACCATCGTGTTGATGGTGGTCTTCAGCTCCAGGATCTCGCCGCGCGCGTCCACGTCGATCTTCTTCGACAGGTCCCCGTTGGCCACGGCCGTGGTGACCAGCGCGATGTTGCGGACCTGGCCGGTCAGGTTGTTCGCCATCGAGTTGACGTTGTCGGTCAGGTCCTTCCACGTCCCGGCGACGTTCGGTACGCGGGCCTGGCCGCCGAGGCGGCCCTCGGTGCCGACCTCGCGGGCGACGCGGGTGACCTCGTCCGCGAAGGCGGACAGGGTGTCGACCATCGTGTTGATGACCCCGGCCAGCGCCGCGACCTCGCCCTTGGCCTCCACCACGATCTTCTGTGACAGGTCTCCGCGGGCCACGGCCGTCGCCACCTGGGCGATGGAGCGCACCTGGCCGGTCAGGTTCGACGCCATCACGTTGACGTTGTCGGTCAGGTCCTTCCACGTACCCGACACGCCCCGGACGGTGGCCTGGCCGCCCAGATTGCCCTCGGTTCCCACCTCTCGTGCCACACGGGTCACTTCGTCAGCGAAGGCGGACAGCTGGTCGACCATCGTGTTGATGGTCTCCTTGAGCTCCAGGATCTCGCCGCGGGCGTCGACCCGGATCTTCTGCGAGAGGTCGCCCTGCGCCACCGCGGTGGTGACCTCCGCGATGGAGCGGACCTGCGCGGTGAGGTTGTCGGCCATGAAGTTCACCGAGTCGGTCAGGTCGCGCCAGGTGCCGGAGACGCCCTTGACGTCCGCCTGTCCGCCGAGCCGGCCGTCGGTGCCGACCTCCCGGGCGACACGGGTGACCTCGTCCGCGAAGGCCGACAGCTGGTCGACCATCGTGTTGATGGTCGTCTTCAGCTCCAGGATCTCGCCGCGGGCGTCGACCCGGATCTTCTGCGAGAGGTCGCCCTGCGCCACCGCGGTCGCGACCTCCGCGATGGAGCGGACCTGCGCGGTGAGGTTGCCGGCCATGAAGTTCACCGAGTCGGTCAGGTCGCGCCAGGTGCCGGAGACGCCCTTGACGTCCGCCTGTCCGCCGAGCCGGCCGTCGGTGCCGACCTCCCGGGCCATGCGGGTGACCTCGTCCGCGAAGGCCGACAGCTGGTCGACCATCGTGTTGATGGTGTTCTTCAGCTCCAGGATCTCGCCGCGGGCGTCGACGGCGATCTTCTGGGACAGGTCGCCCTTGGCCACGGCCGTCGTGACCTGGGCGATGTTGCGGACCTGGTCGGTGAGGTTGCCGGCCATGAAGTTCACCGAGTCGGTCAGGTCGCGCCACACGCCGGCGACTCCGGGCACTTCCGCCTGCCCGCCGAGCCGGCCCTCGCTGCCGACCTCCCGGGCGACACGGGTGACCTCGTCCGCGAAGGAGGACAGCTGGTCGACCATCGTGTTGACGGTGTCCTTCAGCTCCAGGATCTCGCCCCGCGCCGCCACGTCGATCTTCTGCGACAGGTCGCCGCGGGCGACCGCGGTGGCGACCTGGGCGATGTCACGCACCTGCGTGGTCAGGTTGCCGGCCATCGCGTTGACGGAGTCCGTCAGGTCGGCCCACGTGCCGGACACGCCCGGCACCTCCGCCTGGCCGCCCAGCGTCCCCTCCGTGCCGACCTCGCGGGCGACGCGCGTCACTTCCGAGGTGAAGAGGGAGAGCTGGTCGACCATGCCGTTGAAGACCGTGGCGATCTCCCCCAGCAGCCCGTCGGCCTCGTCCGGCAGGCGCGTGCCGAAGTCACCGTCACGCACCGCCGTCAGCCCCGCCAGGAGCTGGCGGAGCTCCGGCTCCCCCACCGCTCCCGAATCCTTCACTTCTGCTGCGGTAGCCGCCGGCTTGCCCATCACTGCCCCATTTCCCCTGTGCCCAGGACCTGCCCGAGGCGTCGCGTCTCCCCGCCAGGCTAAGACCATCACACACCACCGAACGCCCCGGCCGCCGAGCAGCTGGTCCCGGACCGGCGAAAGCCCGTGTCGTGCCTGGCCTGAAGGCCGAGGGCGTGCTGAAAAACCGGAAGCTAGAGTAAGCGCACGGGCCTCTCGCCGTGGGCCCGCACGAGGCCGGGACGGGGACAGGGACGGGGAAAGGCTGTGGATCGCAGGTGATCACGCAGACGGACAGGGAACTCCGGGTCCATGACGTGGGCCACGGTGATCACGTGTGTCTGGCGTACGCCGACGACGCGGAGCAGCGCCGTGTGGTCACCGCCTACGTGTCGGCCGGTTTGGAGCGTGGGGAGCGGGTGCTGTACCTGGCCGATCAGGACGCCCCGGGGCGGGTGCTGGACTGGCTCGCCTCGGCGGGGTGGGATCCGCGGCGGGCCCTCGCGAGCGGCGGGCTCGTGGTCACCACGGCGGAGGAGGGCTACCTCGCGGGCGGGTCCTTCGACGCGGAGGCCATGGTCGCCACCCTGCGGCGGGAGGTGGAGGACTCCCTGGCCGCCGGTTACCGCGGTTTCAGGGTCAGCGGCGAGATGGGCTGGGCGCTGCGCGGTGTGCCCGGGACGGAGCAGCTGGAACGGTACGAGACCCGGGTGACCGAGGTGTTCGCCGGGCAGGCGGCCTCGGCGATCTGCCAGTACGACGCCCGGCGCTTCGGTCCCGACGCCCTGGACGCCTTCGACCGGTGCCACCCCGGCGCCGTGGAGCCGGCCGAGCTGTACGGCAGTGCGGGGCTGCGGCTGCTGCCGTCCTTCCGGGCCGGCCGCCGGGCCCTGCGCGTCGTGGGCACGGTGGACTACCGCGCCACGGAGGCGCTGGCCGGCGCGCTGGAGACCGCACTGCAATGGCCCGGCGACGTGTGGGTGGACATGAGCGAGCTGGAGTTCATCGACCTGGCCGGGGTGCGGGCGCTGGCCCACGCGGCCGGTCGGATGCCGGCCGGGCGGCGGCTGCACGTGGTGGACCTGGCGCCGCTGATGTGCCAGGTGATCAGCATGGTCGGCTGGGACGAGACACCTTCCCTCGTCGTCAGCGCCCGGGGAGCCACGGCATGACGGACCTCCGCACGGCTCCGGCGGCGCATGACGGCCCGCGCCTGACGCACCAGGGCCTGGTCTACGGCAGCGACCGGGAGTTCCTGGACGCGACCGTGCCGTTCTGCCTGGACGGCCTCCACCGGGACGACGCGGTCCTGGCGGTGACCACCGGGGGCAACATCGACCTGCTGCGCCAGGCGCTGGGGGACGCGGCCCCCCACGTGGCGTTCGTCACTGCCGACGACTGGTACCAGTCCCCCGGGCGCACCCTGAGCGCCTACTACCGCTACGTCGGCCGGCACACCGCCGGCCGGCCGCAGCGGCAGGTGCGGGTGATCGGCGAGCCGGTGTGGCACGGCCGCGACGAGCTGGAGACCCGCGAGTGGACCCGGTACGAGTCGGCGATCAACATCGCCTTCGCCTCCTGTCCGGCATGGATCGTCTGCCCGTACGACACGCGGCGCCTCCCCGAGGCCGTGGTCGCCGACGCCCGGCGGACCCACCCCCAGCTCGTCGCCGGTCCGGGCGCGCGCGCCAGCGGCCACTACCTCCCGCCCACCTCGCCCGACGGCGCGTGGTCGGGCGGCGCACGGGAGGAGGTGCCGGCGGCGGAGCCGGTACCGGGCCGCGCAGTCCCCTCGATGCGCTTCGGAGCCGACCTGGGGGAAGCCCGCTCGTTCGTCTCGGAAACGGCTGTATCGCTGGGAATGTCACCTTCCGGTGCGCAGCGGCTGGTGCTCGCCGTCAACGAGGTGGCCACCAATGTGGTCCAGCACGGCGGCGGCAGCGGCGAGGTGGTTCTGGAACGCACCGGCCACCGCATCGTGTGCGACGTCACCGGCCCCGGGCGGACGGGTGCCGACTGGTACGAGGGCTACCTTCCGCCGGACCCGGCGCATGGACGGGGGCACGGCCTGTGGGTGGTGCGCCAGCTCTGTGAGCTGGTGGAGATCGACGCCCGGCACGGCGGTACTTCCGTACGCCTGCACGTGAACGTGTCCTGAAACCGGCGGCACGGCCTTCCGGGACGCACGGGTGGACGGCTGCTGGGTGGGAAGACGGTGCCTCGGGCACCAGTCGCGTCCCGCCCCACGAGGGGGCTGCCGTGTGGAGGAGCAGAGATGTTGGTGAAGGGCCTGAAGGGCTTCCGCGGGTTCATACTCCGCGGGAACGTGGTCGATCTGGCGGTCGGCATCGTCATCGGAGCCGCGTTCACCGCCGTGGTCAACGGGTTCGTGAAGGCGTTCCTCACCCCGCTGGTGGGCCTGGCCGCCGGTGTGCGGGGCAACTTCACCACGCGGACCTTCAAGGTCGCGGGGACGGACTTCCCGTACGGCGCCTTCGTCGACGCGGTCATCAGCTTCGCGCTGGTCGCGGCCGCCCTCTACTTCCTGGTCGTGCTGCCGGTCAACAAGCTGCACGAGCGCTTCGCACCCCACCAGGACGTCCAGGCCGACAAGAAGGACTGCCCGGCGTGCCTGAGCCCCGTCCCGCTCCTCGCGCGGCGCTGCGCGCACTGCACCGAGGAGCTGACGCCCGGACGGGAGGCGCCGCAGTACCCGCACGAGGCGGTCGCCCCGCCGCGTGAGCGTTCCTGAGCCGGGAGCGCGGGGCGGGCCTTCGGCGGCTGTCCCCGGCAAGATCGGGTAGGCGGAGGCTGAGAACTTCGCACGGGAACGGTGGTCGGCTTGCTCGGTATGACGGGGATCGATGTGGTGTACGCGTGCGTGGGGCTGGGAGCCCTGTGTGCGGCGGTGCTGCCGACGGCTCTGGCGAAACGTCCCCTCTCCTTGCCCATGGTGTTCCTGGCGGCGGGGTTCCTGGTGTTCCTGCTGCCCTTCGACGTCCTCCCGGACCTCGACCCCGTCCGGCACCGGGGCCTGGTGGAGCACCTCACCGAGGTGTGCGTCGTGATCGCGTTGATGGGCGCGGGTCTGGCCATCAACCGGGCGCCGGGCCTGCGGGCCTGGGGGACGACATGGCGCCTGCTGGGTCTGGCCATGCCCCTGACCATCGCGGTGACGGCGGCTGCCGCGGGATGGCTGCTGGGGTGGCCGCCGGCGGTGGCCCTGCTGGTGGCGGCCGCGCTCGCGCCCACGGACCCCGTGCTGGCCGCCGAGGTACGCGTGGGCGAGCCGACCGACGAGGACGACGACGAGGACGAGGTCCGCTTCGCGCTGACCAGCGAGGCCGGGCTCAACGACGGGCTCGCCTTCCCGTTCGTCCTGGCGGCCATCGCGCTGACCACGGCCTCGGCGACGGGCTGGTCCACGGAGGGGTTGTGGCACTGGGTGTGGAGTGACGTCCTGGTGCGCAGCGCGGTGGGTGTGCTGGTGGGCATCGCCGTGGGGCGGCTCCTGGGCTGGATGTTCTTCCAGGCATCGTGGAAGGCGCTGCGGCTCTCCGAGCACCGGGAGGGCTTCGTCGCGCTCGCGGCGACCTTCACGGCGTACGGGCTGACCGAACTGCTCCACGGCTACGGATTCCTCGCCGTCTTCATCGCGGCCTGCACGATCCGCGGCGCCGAGCGCGGCCACCGCTACCACCGGGTCATGCACGCCTTCACCGACCAGATCGAGAGGCTGCTCACCGCCGTCATCCTCTTCCTCGTCGGCGGTTTCATCGCCGACGGCGGCCTCGCCGCGCTGACCTGGCGCGGGGCCCTGCTCGGGGTGGTGCTCTTCCTGCTGATCCGCCCGGCCGTGGGCTGGGTCGTCCAGCTGAGGGGCAAGGCCGTCGGGAAGGAGCGGGCCGCCATCGCGGTGTTCGGCATCCGGGGCATCGGCTCCTTCTTCTACCTCGCGTACGCCCTGGGCGAGGCGGATTTCGCGGCGCCCGCGCGCGAACTGTGGGCCGTGGTGACCTTCACCGTGCTGCTCTCGGTCTTCGTGCACGGCATCGCGGCCACCCCCGTCACCGCTCGGCTCGACGGGTCGGACCGGACCGGGTGAGGGGGTCCG
>NZ_JBHXSC010000088.1:0-25316 GCF_042716505.1 Streptomyces sp. NPDC058674 | reverse complement strand
CTTCTTCACTGTGGAGCTAAGGAGAATTGAACTCCTGACCTCCTGCATGCCATGCAGGCGCTCTACCAACTGAGCTATAGCCCCTCGTACTGCCTGCCGCCCGGCTTCCCTCGTCCGGTCCCCCTGGCGACGTCCCAAACATTACACGGTCATGGCCCTGGTCCAAAAATCGGTTTCCGCCGACCATGGGCCATGCCCGTTTTGGTGTGAATCGGTCACGCTCTGGCGAACTGGTAGAACCGCTTGAGCGTGCAGTGCTCGTCGAGCAGCCGGCCGTAGATCGGCTCCCCTTCCAGCTCGCGGTAGGTCTCGATCGGGTCGCCCTTTATGATCAGCGCCCGCGCGCATTCCTCGCACCAGTACTGGTAGTCGGGGTTGACCGGGTCCATGTCCCGCACGATCGGCGTGCCGTTGTTGCACCAGTCGCACCGCCGCCGGTGTGCACCCATCCGTCAGCGACTCCCTCCCGCGTCGGGCCGTCGTGTCCCCCTCCGGCGGTCCGATTCTGCCATGCCGGTACGCGCCCGGTCAGCAAGCGCAAAGGGTGCAATAGCAAGAATCCCGCCCCCTGTTGGGGACGGGATTCTGAATGTGGAGCTAAGGAGAATTGAACTCCTGACCTCCTGCATGCCATGCAGGCGCTCTACCAACTGAGCTATAGCCCCGCTCTCCGCGGCGCTCCCCCCGTCTCCGGTGTTCTGCGCTGCGAACAAGAAGAACTCTAGCCTGCGACCAGCCGGAAAGTGAAATCCGGGCGGCTGCCCCGGCAGGAGGGCTGCGGGGAGCCGATCAGTCGTCGTCGCCGAGGACCGGCTCGGGCAGCGTGCCCGCGTTGTGCTCCATCAGACGCCAGCCCCGAGCGCCTTCGCCCAGGACCGACCAGCAGCAGTTGGAGAGCCCGCCGAGGCCCTCCCAGTAGTACGAATCCAGTCCCAGGAGGCGGCCGATGGTCGTACGGATCGTGCCGCCGTGGCTGACGACGACGAGCGTGCCGCCGGGCGGCAGCCGGCTCGCGTGGTCCAGCACCACCGGCGCCGCGCGGTCCGCGACCTCGGTCTCCAGCTCCCCGCCACCGCGGCGGACCGGCTCGCCGCGCTTCCACGCCGCGTACTGCTCCCCGTACTTGCCGAGGATCTCGTCGTGCGTGAGGCCCTGCCACTCGCCCGCGTACGTCTCGCGCAGCGCCGAAGTGTGCTCGACCTCCAGGCCGGTGACGGCCGCCAGCTCGGCGGCCGTGGCCGAGGCCCGGCCGAGGTCGGAGGCCACGATGGCGTCCGGCTTCAGTGAGGCGAGGAGCCGCGCGGCGCGGCGCGCCTGCGCCACACCGGCCTCGGTCAGCGCAATGTCCGTGGAGCCCTGGAAGCGGCGCTCCAGGTTCCACGCGGTCTGGCCGTGGCGCCACAGGACGATCTTCCTGCTGGACTTGCCCGGGGTGCTCGTGCTCAGAACAGATCACCGTCCACGTCGTCGCCCTGCGCCGCGCGCAGCTTGGAGTGCTCCTCGGCCTTGCCGAGGGTGAGCTTGGCGTCCTCGGGGAGCTCGATCTCGGGGCAGTCCTTCCACAGGCGCTCCAGCGCGTAGAAGACCCGCTCCTCGCTGTGCTGGACGTGGACGACGATGTCGACGTAGTCGAGCAGGATCCAGCGGGCGTCGCGGTCGCCCTCGCGGCGCACCGGCTTGGCGCCGAGCTCCTTGAGCAGGCGCTCCTCGATCTCGTCGACGATCGACTTGACCTGGCGGTCGTTGGGCGCCGATGCGAGCAGGAAGGCATCGGTGATTGACAGCACGTCGCTGACGTCGTACGCGATGATGTCGTGCGCGAGCCGGTCGGCCGCGGCCTGGGCGGCGGCGGTGATGAGCTCGATGGAGCGGTCCGTGGCGGTCACTGGCCATGCTTTCGGGTTGGCGGGCAGATCCTTACAAGGGTCTCATGTACCGCCGACACCGCCCGCGCGGAACGTCCCGCACGGGCGCTGCCCGGCCCCCGATCCCGCCCCGTGCCTGGTCAGGACGGTTGGTAATCCTTGCCCAGGACCACCACGACGTCCGCGTTCACGGCGTTCTCGGCCTTCTTGACCGCCGTCTCGGGCAGGCCCAGCGTCTTGGCGACCTCGACCGCGCGGTCCCGTTGGGCGTCGTCCTGGTAGGTGATCTGCGAGGCGGCCGCCGACTTGTCGGCCCTGCCGCCGTCCACGAAGGTGTAGCCGCCGTTGAGCAGCGCCGCCCTGGCCGCGCCCTGCGCCTTGTCGTTGCCCGTGGCGTCCCTGAGGCCCACCCGGGGGGCGGCGCCGGGCTGCGCGGCCGTGACGGAGCCGCCGAGCACCTCCTTGACGACCTTCTTGTTGGCCTCGTCCGTCAGGGAGCCGTCCGGCTTCACCGCGAGCGCGTCCGTCCGGTACGCACCCGTCTTCGCGTGCTCGCCGAGCCGGGACAGCAGGGCGCCGAGCGTCTGGGCGTTCAGCGCCGGGTCGAGGATCTGCCCGATGCTCTCGACCGTGACCGCCGCGGCCCCGGGGTCGCCGGGGATCTTGCGCAGCACGCCGTACAGCACCTTGCCCATGCGCTCCTGCTGCTTGGCCTCCGGCTCGCCCTGGGCGCGGTACGTGGCGTAGGCGACCGCCATGGAGCCGCTCAGACTCTGCTTCTGGCCCTGCCCGACCGCCGGGGTCTTGGCGGCGTCGTCCGCGGGGACCGCGACGTCGGTGTCGGCCTCGATGCCGCCGACCAGCTCGACCAGGTTCTCCAGGAAGGGCGTGTCCAGCCGCCACGTGCCGCCGATGCGGGTGCCGAGCACCGAGTCGAGGGATTCCCGGGTGCCGAGGCCGCCCGCCTCGACCGAGGTGCCGAGGGTGGTGCCGGTCCCGTCCGCCGCGGGGATGCCGAGGGCGTTCGGCAGCAGGACGGTGGCGCCCTGATCGGCGGTGACGTTGTCGACGAGCAGCGCCGAGGAGGTGCCGCCCCTCTTGGTGTTGTGCAGGTGGACCACGATCATGTCCCGCTTCTGGGCGCCGGGGGCGGCCGCGGCGGCCGCGCCCTTGCCGGGACCGTCCAGAAAGGGCAGCTTCCCCGCGTACCAGAGGTAGCCGAGGCCGGCGACGGTGAACAGGGCGAGGACGACGATCAGCGCCACCACCCGGTTGCGGCCGCGGCGGCGGGCCTCCTCGCGGCGCTCGGTCCGGCTCTCGGTGAACTTGAGCCAGTCGATGACGTCCTCGGAGTCCTCGTCCGGCTGGTCGATGAAGGCGAACTGCTCGGTGCGGTAGTCGTCGGCGCCGGGGCCCGCGGCGGGCCGGCGCGGCCCGGGGACCTGCGCCGCGGCCGGCTCCGGCTCGGGCCGGGCGACCGGTGCGGGCTCCGGCGGCGCCGGCGGGGCGGCCTGCTGCGGGATCCACTGCTGGGTCTGCTGCTGGGTCTGCTGGGTGTCGTACCCGTGGGCGGGGCCCTGGGCGTACCCCTGCTGCGGGTATGCCTGGGCGGGCGGCTGCTGGGGGTCGTACTGCTGCTGGTCGTAGCCGTACGTCGGCTGCTGTCCGTAGGCCTGGGGGTCATAGGCCTGCTGCTCGTACGCCTGCTGGTCGTACCGCTGCTCGTACGGCTGCTCGTACCGCTGCTCGTACCGCTGGTCGTACTGCTGCTGTTCGTGGGGAGGGGCGGGCGGGGCCGGCCGGGCGGGCGCCTGCCCGTAGAGCGGCCGTCCGTACGCGTCGTAGCCGATGAGCTGCTGCTCCTGGGCCGCGTACGGGTCGTACGCGTCCTGTCGGTCGTTCACCGCGGGGCCCCTCTCTCCGGAAGCTCAGGCTCCCCGGTACAGCTCACGCTTGTCGATGTAACGCACGACACCGTCGGGCACCAGGTACCAGACGGGATCCGCCTTGGCGACGCGCGCCCGGCAGTCCGTGGACGAGATGGCCAGCGCGGGCACCTCGACGAGGGACACGCCGCCCTCGGGCAGTCCGTCGTCGGTGAGCACGTGACCCGGGCGGGTGACGCCGATGAAGTGGGCGAGCGAGAAGAGCTCGTCGGCGTTCCGCCAGGTCAGGATCTGCGCGAGGGCGTCCGCACCGGTGATGAAGAAGAGGTCGGCGTCGTCGTTCAGCGCCTTCAGATCGCGCAGGGTGTCGATCGTGTACGTCGGTCCGCCGCGGTCGATGTCGATGCGGCTGACCGAGAACTGGGGGTTCGAGGCCGTGGCGATGACCGTCATCAGATAGCGGTCCTCGGCGGCGGACACGGCTCCCTGCGACTTCTGCCACGGCTCACCGGTCGGTACGAACACCACCTCGTCGAGGTGGAAAAGGGCGGCCACCTCGCTGGCGGCCACCAGGTGTCCGTGGTGGATCGGGTCGAATGTCCCGCCCATCACGCCGAGCCGGCGCTTGACCGGGCCGGTAGGCACTTCCTGCTCTCCCATGAGCGCAGAGCCTACTGGCCCGGTGGCGCGGCCCGGACCCCCGTGCGCACACCCGGTGGCACGGACGCGGAAGGGCGCGGCGCCCTAGCGGTCGCGGTTCAGGCGGGTGGTCACCCAGAGCATCAGCATCAGGATGCCGAACGCCGCGCCACCGGTCAGGTACGGGTTCAGGCTGTCGTGGCTGCCGCTGTGCTGCCCGGCCCCCTCCGCGGCGAGGACGACCAGGTTGTGGGCGGTGGAGGAGAGGCTCATCAGGCAGATACCTATCGAGTCGGGGAGCGGGCGGAGACTTCGCTCACATCGTATGCGGGGGCCTGGGGCACGCTCACGTCGACTCAGGCGTTGGAGAGGATAGACGCAAGGGCAAGCAGGTCGATCCAGGGGAGGGCGCCATGACGGCGACAGGCTTCGAGAAGGCACCGGCGCGGGACCGCAGGAGGTTCCCCGGTATTTCCTCGCGGGCGTACGAGCATCCCGCGGACCGCTCGGCGCTGGTGGCGCTGCGCAGGCTGACCGGCTTCGACACGGTGTTCAAGGCCCTGAGCGGGCTGCTGCCGGAGCGGAGCCTGCGGCTGCTGTTCCTGTCGGATTCGGTGCGGGTGGGCGAGACGCAGTTCCCCCACCTCAACACCATGCTCCGCGACGCCTGTTACATCCTGGACCTGGAGAAGGTCCCGCCGATGTACGTGCAGCAGGACCCGAAGCCCAATGCCATGTGCATCGGGCTGGACGAGCCGATCATCGTGGTGACCACGGGCCTGGTCGAGCTGCTCGACGAGGAGGAGATGCGGGCGGTCGTGGGCCACGAGGTGGGCCACGCGCTCTCGGGGCACGCCGTGTACCGCACGATCCTGCTGTTCCTGACGGGCCTGGCGCTGAAGGTGGCGTGGATCCCGCTGGGCAATGTGGCGATCATGGGGATCGTGACCGCCCTGCGGGAGTGGTTCCGCAAGTCGGAGCTGTCGGCGGACCGCGCGGGGCTGCTGGTGGGGCAGGACCTCCAGGCGTCGATGCGGGGGTTGATGAAGATCGCGGGCGGCAACCACCTGCACGAGATGAACGTGGACGCCTTCCTGGCCCAGGCCGAGGAGTACGAGTCCAGCGGCGACCTGCGCGACTCCGTCCTGAAGATCCTCAACGTGCTGCCCCGCACGCACCCCTTCACCGCGGTGCGCGCGGCCGAGCTGAAGAAGTGGGCGGAGACCCGCGACCACCAGCGGATCATGGACGGCCACTACCCGCGGCGGGACGAGGACAAGGACACCTCGGTGACGGACTCGTTCCGCCAGTCGGCCACGCACTACGCCGACGCGGTGCGCACCAGCAAGGACCCGCTGATGAAGCTGGTCGGCGACATCGCGGGCGGCACGGCCGACCTGGGCGGCAAGCTGCGCGACAGGTTCACCGGAGTCGGCGCCAACGGCAGTGGCACGGCGGACCGGGGCGGGGCTACGGAGCAGCAGGGCTGACGGGCGCGGTCGGCGCGTCCCCGGTCGGCGCCGCCAGCACGCCGCACAGTCCGGCCGTGCGGCGCGGGTGGCCGTGGGCGTACGGGTCGCTCGCGGCCGGACCCACGGTGGTCGGGACGGCCCCCGCCGGCAGCGGGCGGAAACCGGCCGCCGGGTCGGCGGAGCAGTCCTGCGGGCCGGCCATCACGTAGGCCGAGACCAGCTCCGCCCGGCGGGCGGCCAGGTCATCGCCGTCGAAGCGCAGCCGCAGCTCGCGCCGGACGGTGAAGAGCGAGGCGCCGTCGGCCGCCGCCGGGACTCCGGCGGCCGGCCGCACGGCGTACACGAAGGTGTGGTCGGAGGTCACCTCCAGCACGTCGGGGGCCACCTCCTCGAAGGCGAGGATTCCGCTGACGCGCACCTGGGGGACGGCCACGACCGCGGTTCCCGGGTCGAAGCGGACCAGCCAGCCGGTCGCCGCGTGCCGTCCGTCCCCGGAGGGCGAGGCCATGCTCCGGTCGAACTGCGCCAGCTGGTCGGGGTCCAGCAGGACCCGCACCGGGCGGGAGGCCGTGCCGGCCAGGACATCGGGGTCGAGCGAGGACTGCACCAGGTAGTCCTTGGCGACGGACAGGGCGACGGCCACCTGGCCGTCGGTGAAGTGGGCCGTGCGGCGCACGGCGGGCATGCCGATGCCGACCGCCCCGATCCGGTAGTCGGCCGCCGGGCTGTTCGCGTACAGGTCGGCCGGCCGCCCGCCGGGCACGGGGCTGCCGGGTGCCAGGGGCACGACGGTGCTCGTGAACGGCTGGGCGACACCGTCCGGCGGGGGGACGTACGGGTTGCGCAGCCCCATGTAGACCGCGGCGGCGAAGACCATCGCGATGAAGAGCACCAGCAGCCGGCCCTGCCCCGCGCCCCGGCGGGGCGCCCCGCCGCGGGAGCCCGGGCCGCCCGCGCCCGCCCAGATGGAGCGGCTGCGTACGGCACGGGCGTGCTCGCCCATGCGTTCCTGCGCGGAGTACTCCTGGAGCCTGGCGGCCCGCACGAAGTCCTCGTCGAACACCACCGACCGGTACTCGTCCGACCGGAACTCGTCGTCGCCCCCGCCGCCGTCCTCGGGGGTTCCGTCAGGTGGGTCTTGTGGCACGGCCATCGCTTCTCCCCGCTGTCCCCGCTTCAGAGAAGCCCCCGGCTCCGGCGAACGCGAGCGGGGTCGTACCTTCAGGGTTGGCGGCCGACGGGGTCCATAAACGCGCCGGCGCCGCTGACTTCCCCCAAAGGGGTGCTGGCGGGGACCGGAGCGGGGTCCGCCTCGCCGGCGGCGCTGCGGTAGACGGCGCTGAAGGCGAGCGCGATCATGCCGAGGCCCATCACGAAGGCGAGGACCCAGGCGACGGGGCGCAGCCAGGGCGAGCGCCCGCGGTAGGGGCGCAGGCTTCCGCCGTACGCCCCGTAGGGGCCGTCGGAGTGGGCGTGGCGGTCGCGGTCCCAGCCGTCGTCGCCGTATCCGTCGGGGTGGCCGTAGCCGTAGGCGTCGTCGTCACCGGTCCAGCCGCCCGCCACGGCGGCCCGGGCCGCCTCTGCCTCGGCGCGCGCCCGGTCGGCGGCCCGCTGGCGCTCGGCGGCGCTCGGTTCATGGATTCCGGCGTTCCGGACGAAGGCCTCGTCGAACACCACGGAGGCGAAGTCGTGATCCGCGCCTCCGCGGTCGTCGTCGGGCTCCCCGTCGTCCGGGAACGGCTTGCCCCCCACGTCGTCCGGCACAGCACCAGCGTAGACCTGGGGACGTGCTTTGGGCAGGGTGTCCGCCCGATCCGGCCACCCGGCGACCCGGGTCGGCTACCGCACGTGACCGTCGCCGGTGACGATGTACTTGGTGGAGGTGAGCTCCGGAAGGCCCATCGGGCCCCGGGCGTGCAGCTTCTGGGTGGAGATCCCGATCTCCGCGCCGAAGCCGAACTGGCCACCGTCGGTGAACCTGGTGGAGGCGTTCACGGCAACCGTGGTCGAGTCGACCAGCTGGGTGAAACGGCGGGCCGCGGCCTGCGAGGTGGTCACGATCGCCTCGGTGTGGCCGGAGGTCCAGCGGCGGATGTGGGCGACGGCGTCGTCGAGGGAGTCCACGACGCCGGCCGCGATGTCGTAGGACAGGTACTCGGCGGCCCAGTCCTCGTCGGTGGCGGGCAGCGCGGTGACCTTGCCGTTCTCGGCCGCGGCCAGGACCCGGGCGTCGCCGTGGACGGTCACTCCGGCTTCGGCGAGGGCGTCGAGGGCGCGCGGCAGGAAGGCGTCGGCGATGTCGCGGTGGACCAGGAGGGTCTCCGCGGAGTTGCACACGGAGGGCCGCTGGGCCTTGGAGTTGACGAGGATGTCCACGGCCATGGCCAGATCGGCCTGGGCGTCGACGTAGACGTGGCAGTTGCCGGTGCCGGTCTCGATGACCGGGACGGTCGACTCCTCGACCACCGTCTTGATGAGGGAGGCTCCGCCGCGCGGGATGAGTACGTCGACGAGGCCGCGGGCGCGCATCAGCTCGCGGACGGAGTCGCGGGACTCGCCGGGGACGAGCTGTACGGAGTCGGCGGGCAGGCCGGCGCTCTCGACGGCGTCGCGCAGGATGGCGACGAGCGCGGTGTTGGAGGCGTAGGCGGAGGAGCTGCCCCGCAGGAGGACCGCGTTGCCGGACTTGAGGCAGAGGGCGGCGGCGTCGACGGTGACGTTGGGGCGGGCCTCGTAGATGATGCCGACGACGCCGAGCGGGACGCGGATCTGCCGGATGTCGATGCCGTTGGGCAGGGTGTTGCCGCGGACGACCTCACCGACGGGGTCGGGCAGGGCGGCGACGTCGCGGACGTCGGAGGCGATGGCGGCGACGCGCTCGGGGGTGAGCGTGAGGCGGTCGATGACCGTCTCTGCGGTGCCGGCCGCCCGCGCCTTGGCGGTGTCGGTGGCGTTGGCCTCGATGATCTCGGCCGTACGGGCCTCCAGCGCGTCGGCGATCGCCAGCAGGGCGGCGTCCTTGACCGAGCGCGGGAGCGGGGCGAGGGCGGCGGCGGCCGTGCGGGCGGCTCGCGCCGTGGCGAGGACGGGCGAGGTGGCGGTGGCGTCGTCGAGCGAGGTCATGCGGCCAGGGTAGTCCCCGGCCTGGCCGCGGCCGGTGGGGTTCCACCCCCCGAGACGGGGGGGGTCAGTACGGGTGGACGCCGACCGGGTGGGCCGGGGGCGGGCCGTAGCCCTCCGCCACCCGCTGGTGGTAGGTCGCGCGGTCGATGACCTCCAGGCCGACGATCTCCCAGGGCGGGAGCTGCGCCGAGGAGCGGTGCTCGCCCCAGAGCCGCAGGGCGACGGCCGCCGCGTCGTGGAGGTCGCGGGCCTCCTCCCAGTAGCGGATCTCCGCGTGGTCGTCGGCGTACCGGCTGGTCAGCAGGAAGGGGTGGTCGTGGGCCAGTTGTTCCAGGCCGCGCCGGACCTCGGACAGCGGCGCCGGCTTGCCGGAGACGCTGAGGGTCACGTGCCACAGGCGGGAGTCGTGCTCCGGCTCCTGCCCGTGCCCGCCGCCCTCGCCGTCCCCCGTGCCGACGCTGGTCAGCGCTCGTCTCACCAGCCGCCTCCTGTCTCCGCCGCGCGCGTCCGCCCGCCGTTCACAGTTGACCAGTCCCGGGGCACCCGCGCTGCGGTTTTACCGAACCTCAGCCCTCCAGCAGGACCAGATCGTCACGGTGGACGACCTCCCGTTCGTACGCGGGTCCGAGTTCCCGAGCGAGCTCGCGGGTGGAGCGGCCGAGGAGCTGCGGAAGCTCCTTCGCGTCGTAGTTGACGAGGCCCCGCGCGACCGCCCGGCCGGAGGTGTCGCGCAGCTCCACCGGGTCCCCCGCGGTGAAGTCGCCCTCGACGGCGGCGATGCCCGCGGGCAGCAGGGAGCTGCCGCGTTCGGTGACGGCGCGCACCGCGCCGTCGTCGAGCACGAGGTGTCCCTGCGGGGTGGAGGCGTGCTGGAGCCAGAGCAGCCGGTCGCCGGAGCGGCGGCCGGTCGCGTGGAAGTGGGTGCCGGTGGCCCGCCCGGACAGGGCGTCGGCGGCCTGGCTGGCGGAGGTCAGCACGACGGGGATGCCCGCCGCGGCGGCGATCCTCGCCGCCTCGACCTTGGTGACCATGCCGCCGGTGCCGACGCCCGCCTTGCCGGCGCTGCCGATGGAGACGTGCGCGATGTCCCGCGGTCCGCGGACCTCGTCGATGCGGGTGGTGCCGGGCAGTGAGGGGTCGCCGTCGTAGAGGCCGTCGACGTCGGAGAGCAGCACCAGCAGGTCGGCGCGGACGAGGTGGGCGACGAGGGCGGCCAGCCGGTCGTTGTCGCCGAAGCGGATCTCGTCGGTGGCGACGGTGTCGTTCTCGTTGACGACCGGCAGCGCGCCCATGGCGAGCAGCTGGTCCAGGGTCCGGTAGGCGTTGCGGTAGTGCGCGCGCCGGCTGGTGTCGTCGGTGGTGAGCAGCACCTGGCCGACGCGGACGCCGTAGCGGGCGAAGGAGGCGGTGTAGCGGGCGACGAGCAGCCCCTGCCCGACGCTGGCGGCGGCCTGCTGCCGGGCGAGGTCCTTGGGGCGGCGGCGCAGGCCGAGCGGGGAGAGCCCGGCGGCGATGGCCCCGCTGGAGACGAGGACGATCTCCTTCTCCCCGCCGCCGCGGGCCTTGGCCAGGACGTCCACGAGGGCGTCCACCCGGTCGGCGTCGAGGCCGCCCGCCGCTGTGGTGAGGGAGGAGGAGCCGACCTTGACCACGATCCTGCGGGCGTCCACGACACCTTGCCTAGCCGTTGACACGTACGTCCCCTTGCCCCTTGCCGAAATGCCTGCCACCTCAATCTACGGGGTGGTCCGCCGGGGCCGCTCGGGGGTTTCAGAGCCTGGACGGGCCGGACCGCGCGGGCTCCGGCCCGGCGTCCCGGGCGGCGCCCGGGACGAGAATCCTGCGGGACAGCAGGAACGTGAAGGGGATGGCCGCGAGTGCCGCCACCAGGGGGGCGATCCGGGTGTCCAGGCCGGCCCAGGAGACCAGGGCGTAGAGGCCCGCCGACTGGACGACGTAGTTGGTGACGTTGGTGAGGGGGAAGAGCAGGAACTTCTTCCAGGTGGGGCGGGTGCGGTAGGTGAAGTAGGTGTTCATGAAGAACGAGCCGACCATGGCGAGCACGAAGGCGGCGGTGTAGGCGGCGAAGTACGGCATCCAGGCGTGCATGAGCAGGTAGAGCGCGTAGAAGGTGCCGGTGTTGACGACGCCCACGAGCGCGAAGCGCAGGACCTGGCCGAGCTGTTCCCGCCGGCTCATCGGGCGGGGCGCCGCGCGCCGGGCTCCACGGCGGCCGTGCCGTCCGCACGGACGACGGGCTCCGCGCACGGGAAGGCGTCGGCCCCGTGGGACTCCTTCACCAGGAAGTGGGGGCGGCGCTTGGACTCGTAGTAGATGCGGCCGATGTACTCGCCGATCAGGCCCAGCATGATCATTTGTACGCCTCCGAGGCCGACGATGATCGCCACGAGGGTGACGTACCCGGGTGACTCGACGCCGTTGGTGGCGGCCATGACCGTGATCCACAGCGCGTACAGGGCCGTCAGGGCGACAAGCGAGACGCCGAGCCAGATCGCGATGCGCAGCGGCCGGTTGTTGAAGGAGATCAGGCCGTCCATGCCGTAGTTCAGCAGGGAGCCCAGCTTCCACTTGGTCTCGCCGGCCTCGCGCTGCGCGTTGCGGTAGTCGAAGTGGACCGTGTCGAAGCCGATCCAGGAGAACAGCCCTTTGGAGAAGCGGTTGTACTCCGGCAGTGCGAGCAGGGCGTCCACCGCGGGGCGGGACAGCATCCGGAAGTCGCCGACCCCGTCGCTGAGCTCCACGTCGACCCAGCGGTTGATGCCCCGGTAGTAGAGGCGGCTCAGTGCGGAGCGGACCTTCTTGTCCCCCTCGCGGGTGCGGCGGGCGATGATCTGGTCGCGGCCCTGGCGGTAGTGGTCGAGCATCGTCTCGATGAGTTCCGGCGGGTGCTGGAGATCGGCGTCCATGATCACCACCGCGTCCCCGGTGACCTCCCGCAGACCGGCGAGCATGCCGGCCTCCTTGCCGAAGTTGCGGCTGAAGGAGACGTAGCGGGTCTGGTCCCGGTGCTCGGCCGCGATCCTGCGGAGCTTGCCGAGCGTGCCGTCCCGGCTGCCGTCGTCGACGTAGCAGACCTCGTACTCCACCGGGAGCCCGTCCAGGACCCGGCGGATCTCCGCGTCGAAGCGGTCGATGACGGCTTCCTCGTTGTAGCAAGGGACGATTACAGACAGCTTCGTCATGAACACTTCCTGCCGGGTCCGAACGGGTGATGTTGGCGACCGGACCCCCCACATGCCTCTCCTGAGACCTATCACGCCTGGGCTCGGCCTGCCGGAGATGGCTGCGGCGCACGGTAGCTTTGACTGGATAAGCGGAATGAGCGGAACGAAACGAATCGAAGGGATCGAGGTGCACGTGCCCGACGTCTCCGTGGTCGTCATCGTCTACAACGACGCAGAGCGTCTGTCGACAGCAGTTCAGTCGGTTTTGGACCAGACCCTGCACGGGGTCGAGGTCGTGATCGTCGACGACTGCAGCAAGGACGGGTCCTTCACCGTCGCCCAGGAACTGGAAGCCGCGCACCCGGGGAAAGTGCGCGCGTTCCAACTTCCGGAGAACAGTGGGGGCTGCGGCGCCCCGCGCAACCACGGCATCCGGCAGGCCGTCGGCACCTACGTCATGTTCCTGGACAGCGACGACGTGCTGGAGCGCAACGCCTGCCGGAACATGCTGGACGCCGCCGAGCGCACCGGCTCCGACCTGGTCTCGGGCATGTGCGTCCGGGTGCACCTCGACAGCCGGTGGGGCAAGACCACCGAGTGGTACCCGTGGATCTACTCGCACACCCGCACGCTGGAGTCGATCACCGAGTTCCCCGACCTGCTGGTCTACGACACCCTCTCCACGAACAAGTGCTACCGGCGCGCGTTCCTGCTGGAGCAGGGCCTGGAGTTCCCGGTCGGCATCCACTACGAGGACCTGCTCTTCTCCGCGCAGGCGTACGTGGCGGCCCGCCGCATCACGCTGATCCCCAACCACGTCTACTACTGGAACGTGGTCGAGAAGGCAGCCGCGAAGTCCATCAGCAACCGGCGCCACGAGATCGCGAACTTCGTCCACCGGATGGAGATCCACCGCCGCGTCGACGAGCTGCTGGCCTCCAAGGGCCACACGGCCATCAAGTCCGCCAAGGACGCCAAGTTCCTCAAGCACGACCTGGTGCTGCACCTGCGCGACCTGCCCCTGCTCGGTGACGCGTACCGCCAGGAGTTCGCCCGTCTGGCCAACGGATACCTCGCCGGGATCGATCCGGCCGCGTACGACAACGTCACGCACCTCCAGGCGATCTGCGCCTACCTGCTGGGCAAGGAGGACTGGGACAACCTCCTCCCGGCCGCCGACGCCATGACCAACAAGGGCCGGCTGTCCTCCCCGCTCGCCCAGCGCGACGGACGCGTCTACTGGTGCGCCCGGCACATCGACGGGGCCGACGGCGCCGAGGCCCGCCGGATACTGGACGTCACCGCGGAGGGCTTCCACACCGCCCCGCTCGCCTCCCTCCAGCTGGGCAACCGCCTCACCTCCTACGAGGACGACGGACGCGGCACCGTCACCCTCTCCGGAGCCGTCGTGAACCCGCTGGGCCGCATCAGCCCCGACGCGGAGCTGAAGGCCTCGCTGGAATTCCGGGCCCGCCGGCAGATCGGGGTGCGGTCCTTCAGCTTCCCGGTGGCAACCGTGCGCCACGCCGGTGACACGATCGAGTGGTCCGGCAGCGCCGACGTCGGCGGCACGGTCCGCCCCCTCGGCATCATCGACGCCGTCTGGGACGTCCGGCTGAAGCTGACGGCCGGCAAGGACCGGGTCACCACCCGCGTCTCGGTCGGCGGCGTCGACCTGGAGTCCGCGGCGCGGCTGCGCGTGCGGCCCCGGCTGACCCGGCTGGTCTCCGACCGCTTCGAGCCGGAGGTCACCAAGAAGGGCAACCTCTCGTACGTCCTGACCGCCGAGGGCCCCGCCGCCGTCCGCACCCAGGCACTGATCAACAACGCCATACACGGCAAGGCCGCCGGCGTGGTCAAGCGGGGCCTGCGCAAGGCCCTGCGGACCCGCCGGAACATGGGCTCCGGCGAGCAGAAGGTCAAGCTCTACCACGAGGTCTTCTCGAAGCTGCCGGTCAAGAAGGGCACGGTCGTCTTCGAGAGCCACATGGGCAAGCAGTACAGCGACAGCCCCAAGGCGATCTACGAGGAGATGGTCCGCCAGGGCGTCCCCTTCGAGGCGATCTGGTCGTACGCGGGCAAGCCGGCCGGCTTCCCCAAGGAGGCCACCCTGGTGCGGCGCTGGAGCTGGGCCTACCTGCGGGCGCTGGCCCAGGCCGAGTACTGGGTCGACAACCAGGGCTTCCCGCTGGCGCTCGCCAAGCGCCCGGGGACCACGTACATCCAGACCTGGCACGGCTCCGCGCTCAAGCGGATGGGCTTCCACGAGCCCCGCACCAAGGCGCAGGGCAAGGCCGGGCAGGACCGCTTCCAGGCGGCCGTCGACCGCTTCGACCACTTCCTGATCCGCTCCGAGCACGACAGCCGCACCCTGGGCAAGGCCTTCCGGCTGCGCGACGAGGTGCTGCTGCGCACCGGCTATCCGCGCAACGACGCCCTCGTCGAGGCGCACCGGTCCGAGGCGCAGAGCGGCGAGCGGGTGCGCGGCCCCCTCGCGGCCGAGCTCGGCATCGACCCGGAGAAGAAGGTGCTGCTGTACGCGCCCACCTTCCGGGCGAACGCGGACGGCACGGTGGAGGGCTTCACCTTCCCCTTCGACGTGGAGGAGTTCGCGGACCTGCTCGGGGACCGCTTCACCCTGCTGGTGCGGACCCACTACCTCAACAGCGTCTCGCTGCCGCCGTCGGTCGCCGGCCGCGTCATCGACGTGTCCCGGCACCACGACATCACCCCGCTGCTGGCCCTGGCCGACGGTCTGATCACCGACTACTCGTCCGTGATGTTCGACTACGCGGTGCTGGACCGGCCGATGGTGTTCTTCGCGTACGACTACGAGAAGTACGCCACCGACATCCGCGGCACGTACTTCGACCTGAAGGAGAAGGCGCCGGGCCCGGTGGTCGCCACGGCCGAGGAACTCCTCCAGGCGCTCTCCGTCTTCGAGGAGGCGGACGCCAAGTACGCGGAGGCGCGCCAGCGGTTCCTCACCGAGTTCGGCGAGTACGACCGGGGGGACGCGGCCCGCCAGATCGTCGAGAAGTTCTTCACCAGGAGCGGCAAGTGAGCCAGCAGACCGCCACCACGGGCGGCCGTGACGTCTTCATCGTCTCCAACAGCGTCGACGAGCTCGGCGGCGTGACCACCTGGTCGCACCAGATGGCCCGGCTGTTCACCGACCGCGGGCACCGGGTGCACGTGGTGGGCATCGCCCCCGTCGCGGAGGAGATCCGGCAGAAGCTGCCGTCGGAGCTGCCGTACGCGACGACCACCCTGTACGCCGCCCATCCGCCGCCGGCGCGCCGGCTGCACGGGCTCAAGGGCCGGTTGAACGCGCCCGAGCGGCGCCGCCAGGCGGCGCGGCGCGCGCAGATGCGGGCCAAGGCCGAGCAGCTCGGCGAGCTGTTCCGGGCGGCCGGTCCAGGCGCCGTCGTGATCGTCACGCAGGTGTGGGCGATGGAGTGGGTGGCCCTCGCCGACACCAAGGGGCTCAGCGTCATCGGCATGAGCCACGAGTCGTTCGAGGCCAGCAAGAAGTCCAGCCGGGGCGAGCGGGTCCGCCGCCACTACCGCGAGGCGGACCGGCTGCTGGTACTGACCGCCGAGGACGCGGACCTGTGGATCCGGTCGGGCATGGAGAACGTCGCCAGCATGCCCAACCCCCTGCCCTTCATGCCGGAGCAGCCCGCTCCGCGCACCGGGAAGGTGGTCGCCAGCGTCGGCCGCCTCGCCTTCGAGAAGGGCGTCGACCTGCTCCTCGACGCCTGGGCGGACGCCGTCCCGCACCACCCCGACTGGGTCCTGCGGATCTACGGGGCGGGAGTCGAGGAGCCGGCGCTGCGGGCGCACTGCACCTCGCTGGGGCTGGACGACACCGTGGAGTGGATGGGCAGCACCGACGACGTGCTGGGGGCCCTGCGCGGGGCCTCGGTCTTCGCGCAGGCCTCTCGGGCCGAAGGGTTCCCGATCACCCTCTTGGAGGCGATGGCCGCGGGCGTGCCGCCGGCCGCCTTCGACTGCGCGCCGGGCGTGCGGGAGATCGTGGAGCACGGCGAGGACGGACTGCTGGCCCGCCTCGGCAACACCATGGAGCTGGCCGGACACCTGCACGCGCTGATGTCCGACCGCGAGCTGCGCGACCGGCTCGGGGACACCGCCTTCCGCTCGGTGCAGCGGTACTCCAGCGCCGAGATCACCGACCGCTGGGAACGGCTGTTCGCCTTCCTGGAGCGCTGATCGGGGCCGATTCCGGCGCTGCTTACGGCGTCGGGCCCGGCGCTGACCCGGCCGCTCACCGCCCCCCCGTCGGTGACACGACGGAAGCCGCCCGCCCCCTACACGTACGGGGCGGGCGGCTTCCGTGGTGCCGTCAGGCCGTGCGGTTGGCCTGCCAGCCCGCCCAGGCGGAGGCGACCATCTCGCGGACGTCGTGCCGGGCCTTCCAGCCCAGCTCGGCGGCGATGCGCTCGGCGGAGGCCACGACCTGCGCCGGGTCGCCGGGGCGGCGCGGGGAGAGGACCGGCGCGCGGTCGTTCCCGGTGGTCTCGTTCATCAGCTCGACCATCTCCCGGACGGAGACGCCCTCGCCGCGCCCGATGTTGACGGTGAGGTCCCTGTGGTCCCCCGCGGCGGCCCACTCGGCCAGCTTGCGGGCGGCCGCCACGTGGGCGTCCGCGAGGTCCGCGACGTGGATGTAGTCGCGCACGCAGGTGCCGTCCGGGGTCGGGTAGTCGGTGCCGAAGATCGTGGCGCCCTCGCCCGCGTCGTAGCGCTCGAAGACCATCGGGACCAGGTTGAAGACGCCGGTGTCGGCCAGTTCGGGGGTCGCGGCGCCCGCCACGTTGAAGTAGCGCAGGCAGGCGGTGGAGATCCCGTGCGCGGCGCCGGCCGCGCGGACCAGCCACTCGCCGGCCAGCTTCGTCGCGCCGTACGGGCTCAGCGGCGCGCATGGGGTGTCCTCGGTGACCAGCTCCACGTCGGGCATGCCGTAGACGGACGCGGAGGAGGAGAAGAGGAAGTTGCGGATGCCCGCGTCAGCCACGGCCTGGAGCAGGACCGTCAGGCCCTGCACGTTCTCGTGGTAGTAGTACAGCGGCTTCTCGACGGACTCGCCGACCTGCTTCTTGCCCGCCAGGTGCACCACCCCGGTGATCCTGTGCTCGGCGATGGTCTTGTCGAGGACCAGCCGGTCCAGGACCGAGCCGATGACCAGGGGGACGCCCTCCGGGAGACGTTCCTCCCTGCCCGTGGAGAGGTCGTCGAGGACGACCACCTCCTCCCCCGCGAGCAGCATCGCCCGGACCACGTGTGCGCCGATGTAACCGGCGCCGCCGGTGATCAGAAACGTCATGTGTGTCTCCCTGGTCTGTCCGTGTGCTGGCTCTGAAGGTCGTCGTGTCCGTCAGCCCGACGCGCGGCCCGCCCTGGCCCGGTCGAGTCGGTTGCGTACGAGGTACAGCGCGCCGGCGGCGCCGGGCGCCAGCCGCAGGGCCAGCGCGCCGGAGCCCGTGCGGTACGGCTGCGTCAGCAGGACACCGTACCGGCTGCTGGGCACGGCCCGGCGGCGGAGCAGGGGGCCCCGGGGGCGCAGAGAGGTGAGCAGGGAGCTCCCGTCCGCACACTCCACGCCCACCGCGACGTTCCACGTCTGGAGCCGGCGCAGGCCCTTCGCGCGGCCGGTGGAGGCCAGCTCGGAGAGGCGGAAGGGGACCACGGCGCTCCAGCCGCCGTCCGCGTCGGGGGTCAGCTCCACCGGCTGCGCGAGCACGGGGTCGCCGCCCGCGCGGGGCAGGAAGCGCAGTTGCGCGCTCTGCGGGACGGCCCGGGCCAGGCGCCCGTACAGGTCGTGCAGGCGGATGCGCACGGCGGCCTTGCCCGCGGGTTCGGCGTCCACGGTCACCGGCAGGCCCTCGGCCGGCATGTCGAGCAGCCCGTCGAGCTCGACCGGGAGTTCCCCGCTCCACACCGGCACCCCCTCGGCGCCGGCCGCGTACGGGGGCAGCAGGCGGGGCGGCTCGGCGGCGAGGCGGGTCAGCCGCTCCACGTCGGCGGGCGGGGCGTCGGTGGCGCGCAACACGCGGACGATCCAGCGGGCGTGCGGGGCGGCGGCCTCGACGTCGGCCTCGGCGAAGGTGCCGAGGTAGTCGCGGGTCAGGGTCCACCAGGCGCGCTGGTACTCCGGGTCCTTGCCGAGCTCGCGCAGGTACATCCGCAGGTCGTACTCCAGGAACTTCACCTGGCAGGCACGGCCCAGCTCCGGGGAGGCGTCGGCCAGGATGCGGGAGGCCGCGCGGTGGGCCTCGATCCGGGAGCGCCAGTTCCCCACGTCCTTGCGGTCCAGGGAGATCGACACCCGGGCGGCGGATCGGCGCACGTGCCAGACGTAGACGAGGTCGCCGGTGACGGCGATGCGGGGGGCGGCGGCCAGTACGCGGGCGGTGAAGACGAAGTCCTCGTAGACGAAGCGGCCGTCGGGGAAGCGCAGGCCGTGCTCGTCCAGGAAGGAGCGCTCGTACAGCTTGTTGACGCACAGGGTGTCGCGGACCAGGCCGAGCCGGTCGGCGGGCCGTTCGATGACGTCCCCCGGGGCGTGCAGGCCGGGCATCCAGGGGACGTCGTGGTGCTGCGGCAGCTCGCGGCGGACGGCCGAACCGACGGTGACCGCGGTCCCGTGCCGGACGGCGGTGCGCACCAGGGCCTCGGCCGCCCCCGGAGGCAGGATGTCGTCGCTGTCCAGGAACAGGACGTACGGGGCGGTGGCGAGCGCGATCCCGTCGTTGCGGGGCGTACCGCAACCGCCGCTGTTCTCCGCGCGGTGCAGGACCTTCAGGCGGGGGTGGACGGCGGCCAGCTCGTCCAAGACCCGCGCGGTGCCGTCGGACGAGGCGTCGTCCACCGCGATGACCTCGGCGACCACCGGGCCCTGGGCGAGGGCCGAGGAGACGGCCTCGCCCACGAGCCCGGCGTCGTTGTACGCAATGATCACGACGGAGACCGTGGGGGTGTTGGTGCTGTTCACCTGGAGAATCCTAGGCGAACGAGGTAAAGGCACCTTCAACCCCGATCCGGTCCCCCTCGGCGGAGGGAGACTAGAACGGCCGGAACTCGTCGTACTCCTGGTCCACCGAGTCGGTGCGCACGGCGTCCTTCTCCCGGCGGCGCTGGGTGGCGGGGCGCGGGGCCTCCAGGCGGTGGTCCTCGCCGCGACGGCCCAGCATCTCGGCGCCGGCCATCATGGTCGGCTCCCAGTCGAAGACGACCGCGTTCTCGTCGGAGCCGATGGCGACGCCGTCGCCGGCGCGGGCGCCGGCCTTGCGCAGCGCGTCCTCGACGCCGAGGCGGTTGAGGCGGTCCGCGAGGTAGCCGACGGCCTCGTCGATGTTGAAGTCGGTCTGGCGGACCCAGCGCTCCGGCTTCTCGCCGCGCACCCGGTAGAGCTCCTCGGCCTCGTCGTAGGTGACGGTGAAGCCGGAGTCGTCCACGGCCTTCGGACGGATGACGACACGGGTCGCCTCCTCCTTCGGCTTGCGGGCGCGCGCCTTGGCGATGACCTCGGCGAGGAAGTAGGAGAGCTCCTTGAGCCCCGTGCGGGACACCGCGGAGACCTCGAAGACCTTGTAGCCGCGTGCCTCCAGGTCCGGGCGGACCATGTCCGCGAGCTCCTGCCCGTCCGGGATGTCGACCTTGTTCAGGACGACGAGGCGCGGGCGCTTCTCCAGGCCGCCGCCGTAGAGCTTGAGCTCTTCCTCGATGACGTCGAGGTCGGCGACCGGGTCGCGGTCGGACTCCAGGGTGGCGGTGTCCAGGACGTGCACGAGGATCGAGCAGCGCTCGACGTGGCGCAGGAATTCGAGGCCGAGGCCCTTGCCCTGGCTGGCGCCGGGGATGAGGCCCGGGACGTCCGCGATGGTGTAGACGGTCGATCCCGCGGTCACGACGCCCAGGTTGGGGACGAGCGTGGTGAAGGGGTAGTCGGCGATCTTCGGCTTCGCGGCGGAGAGCACGGAGATCAGCGAGGACTTGCCGGCGCTCGGGAAGCCGACCAGCGCCACGTCGGCGACGGTCTTGAGCTCCAGGATGATGTCGCCGCCGGTGCCGGGGACGCCGAGGAGCGCGAAGCCGGGCGCCTTGCGGCGCGCCGAGGACAGCGCGGCGTTGCCGAGGCCGCCGCGGCCGCCCTCGGCGGCCACGTAGGTGGTGCCCTGGCCGACGAGGTCGGCGAGGACGTTGCCCTCCTTGTCGAGGACGACGGTGCCGTCCGGGACGGGCAGGATCATGTCCTGGCCGTCCTTGCCGGAGCGGTTGCCGCCCTCGCCGGGCTTGCCGTTGGTGGCCTTGCGGTGGGGGCTGTGGTGGTAGTCGAGCAGGGTGGTGACCGCCTGCTCCACCACCAGGATCACGTCGCCGCCACGGCCGCCGTTGCCGCCGTCGGGGCCGCCGAGCGGCTTGAACTTCTCCCGGTGAACGGAGGCGCAGCCGTGGCCCCCGTTACCCGCGGCGACATGCAGCTCGACGCGGTCCACGAAGGTGGTCATGGTTGTTCCTCCAGATACAGCGGGAATGTCCCGGAAAGCCCGGGGGGCAGGCCTTGCTGCCCGATGTAAACGTCTCTACGTGACAACGCGCCGAGGGCGGACCTCTCTTCCCGGCCTGAGCCGGGAAGAGCTGAGATCCGCCCTCGGGAAGTTCAGTACGCCGTGATCAGCAGGAGCTGGATCAGGCGGCCGGAACGATGTTGACGACCTTGCGGCCACGGTGCGTGCCGAACTCGACCGCACCGGCCTGCAGCGCGAACAGGGTGTCGTCGCCGCCACGGCCCACGCCCGAACCGGGGTGGAAGTGGGTGCCGCGCTGGCGGACGAGGATCTCACCGGCGGAAACGACCTGACCGCCGAAGCGCTTCACGCCGAGCCGCTGGGCATTGGAGTCGCGCCCGTTCCGGGTGGACGATGCGCCCTTCTTGTGTGCCATGTCTCAGTCCCTCTTACTTCGCAGCCGTGGGGATACCGGTGACCTTGATCGCCGTGTACTGCTGGCGGTGACCCTGGCGACGGCGGTAGCCGGTCTTGTTCTTGTAGCGCAGGATGTCGATCTTGGCGCCCTTGTGGTGGTCCACGATCTCGGCCTGGACCTTGATCCCGGCCAGCACCCACGGGTCGCTGGTCACGGCGTCGCCGTCGACAACGAGCAGGGTCGAGAGCTCGACCGTGTCGCCAACCTTGGCAGTGGAAATCTTGTCAACCTCAACGATGTCACCAACAGCAACCTTGTGCTGGCGACCACCGCTGCGCACGATGGCGTACACGCGGATCTCTCTCTCACTCGGGACGGATGCTCCTGAAGCCAGCCGCTCACGCGGGCCGGGGCCCGCGGTGATCCGGAATTGGACGAGCGGCCTCTCACGCACACCGTCCGCTTGCGCGGGCCGTGCGGGAGGAAGGTGCTCAGGAGCGCGACGCACGCTGAACGGAAAAACGTTCAAGACACGCCGACGGTTCAGGGTACGGGGCTGGTTCAGGAGGGTCAAACCGAGCCCCGTACGACCGTGGGCCCCCCCGGAAGGCGGGGCCCACGGTCAGGGAGCGGTCAGGCCTCGGTGGGGGCCGAGACGGACGGGGGCGTCTGCTGCTCCGCCGCCGCGGTCTTCTTCGTGACCCGCTTGGTCGCGGCCTTCTTGGCGGTGGTGGCCTTCTTGGCGGTGGTGGCCTTCTTGGCCGCCGTCGCCTTCTTGGCCGGGGCCGCCTTCTTCGCAGCGGCCGCCTTCTTGGCCGGGGCCTTCCTGGCGGCCTTCTTGGCCGGTGCGGCCTCCTCGACCGGTGCGGCCTCCTCGGCCGCGGCGGCCGGCTCGGTCACCGGGGCCGGCTCGGTCACCGGGGCCTCGACGACGACCACGGCCGCCTCCGCCGCGCCGGCCGGGGAACCGGCGGGTGCGGTGGCCTTGCGGGTGGCGCGCCGGCGCGGGCGGGCCGGGGCGGCGTCCGCGACGGGAGCCTCGGCGGGCGCCTGCACGGCGACGGGCTCGGGCTCGGCCTCGACGACCGGCTCGGGCACCGCGACGGGCTCGGGCACGGCCACCGGCTCCGGGGCCGCCTCGGCGGCCTGGGCCGGGGCGCCCGCCGGGGCGGTGGCCTTACGGGTCGCCCGGCGGCGGGTACGGCCCTTGGGGGCCTCCTCCACCACCGGCTCGGCGACGGCCTCGGCGACCGCCTCCGCAGCCGGCTCCAGGACCTGCTCGGCCGGCTCGGCGACCTGCTCCGCCTCGGCCACGGCGGGCTGGGGCTGGGCCTGGGGCTGGGCCGGAGCCGACGCGCCGCGCGGAGCACCCGCCGGAGCAGTCGCCTTGCGCGTGGCGCGGCGCCGGTTGCGGCGCCCGCTCACGCCGGCCTCGGCCTCGGCCGGGCTGCTGTACAGCTCCTCGTCCGCGACGAACTCCGGCTCGGGCAGAGCCTGGGGCGCGGCGGCCTCGGCGGCCACCTCGGCCTCGGTCTCGAACTCGGTGTCGGCCTCGAACTCGGTCTCGACCGTCTCGACGTCGTGGTCGTGCTGGTCGAACTCCGACTTGCCGCCACGGCGCTTGGCGCGCTTGCCGTTGCCACCGCCGCCGACCACGGTCGGGGTCTCCATGTGCACGATGACGCCGCGGCCGTTGCAGTGGACACAGGTCTCGGAGAAGGACTCCAGCAGACCCTGGCCCACCCGCTTGCGGGTCATCTGGACCAGGCCCAGCGAGGTGACCTCGGCGACCTGGTGCTTGGTGCGGTCGCGGCCCAGGCACTCCAGCATGCGCCGCAGGACCAGGTCGCGGTTGGACTCCAGGACCATGTCGATGAAGTCGATGACGACGATGCCGCCCAGGTCGCGCAGCCGCAGCTGGCGCACGATCTCCTCGGCCGCCTCCAGGTTGTTCCTGGTGACGGTCTCCTCGAGGTTGCCGCCCTGACCGGTGAACTTGCCGGTGTTGACGTCGATGACGATCATCGCCTCGGTCTTGTCGATCACGAGGGAGCCGCCCGAGGGCAGCCACACCTTGCGGTCGAGCGCCTTGGCGAGCTGCTCGTCGATCCGGTACGTCGCGAAGACGTCGACCTCGGAGGTCCAGCGCGACAGCCGGTCGGCCAGGTCCGGGGCCACGTGGTGCACGTAGCCGTGGATGGTCTCCCAGGCGCTGTCACCGCTGACGATGACCTTCGAGAAGTCCTCATTGAAGATGTCGCGCACGACGCGGACGGTCATGTCCGGCTCGCCGTAGAGCAGGCTCGGCGAAGAGGTCGAGATCTGCTTCGACTTCTTCTGGATGTCCTCCCACTGGCCCTGCAGGCGCTCGACGTCGCGGCGCAGCTCGTCCTCGCTCGCACCCTCGGCGGCGGTGCGCACGATGACGCCCGCGTCCTCGGGGACGATCTTCTTGAGGATGGTCTTCAGACGTGCGCGCTCGGTGTCGGGCAGCTTGCGGCTGATGCCGGTCATCGAGCCCTCGGGCACGTAGACCAGGTAGCGGCCGGGCAGTGAGACCTGGCTGGTCAGGCGGGCGCCCTTGTGGCCGATCGGGTCCTTGGTGACCTGCACCAGGACCGACTGGCCGGACTTGAGGGCGGACTCGATGCGGCGGGGCCCGTTGGCCATGCCGAGCGCCTCGAAGTTGACCTCACCGGCGTACAGCACCGCGTTGCGGCCCTTGCCGATGTCGATGAAGGCGGCCTCCATCGACGGCAGCACGTTCTGGACCTTGCCCAGGTAGACGTTGCCGACGTAGGAGGTGGCTTCTTCCTTGTTGACGTAGTGCTCGACGAGGACGTTGTCCTCCAGCACGCCGATCTGGGTGCGCTCGCCGGCCTGGCGGACGACCATGACGCGCTCGACGGCCTCGCGGCGGGCCAGGAACTCGGCCTCCGTGATGATCGGGACGCGGCGGCGGCCCTGCTCGCGGCCCTCGCGGCGGCGCTGCTTCTTCGCCTCCAGGCGGGTCGAGCCCTTGATGGACTGGACCTCGTCGGAAGAGGTGGACGCGGACTCGGTGCGCTCGCGCGCCGGGCGCGGCTCGCGGACCTTGACGACGGTGCGCACGCCGTCGTCCTCGCCCGCTTCGGCGGCGTCCGTACCGGAGTCCCCGGTGCGGCGGCGACGGCGACGGCGGCGACGGCTGGAGCTGGAGCCCAGGGCGCCGTTGTCCTCGTCCTCGTCGTCCTCGGACTCCTCAGCGTCCTGCTCGGCGGCCGGGGCGTCGGCCTCCTCCTCGGCGGAGTCGTCGAGGTCGGCGGACTCGCCGCGACGGCGGCGGCGCCCACCGCGACGGCGGCGGCGCGACGGGCGCTCGCCCAACTCGTCACCCTCGTCGAACTCGGCGCTCTCGTCCTCGATCTCCTCGGCCTCGGCCTCCGGCTCCTCCTCGGCGAGCACCTGCGGCAGCGAGACCGGGCCCGGCTCGGCGGCCGGGGCGGACTCGGCGGCCGGGGCGGACTCGGCGGCGCCGCGACCGCGGCGACGCCGGCGGCCGGCGGGCTGCGGGGCGGGGGCCTGCACGACCTCGGCCTCGACCTCGACGTCCTCGTCGTCCTCGACCTCGTCGGCCGGGGCGGCGGCGGCAGCGGCCAGCGCTGCCATCGCGGCGGTCTCGGGGGTCTGGAACATCGGCTCGGCGAAGACCGGCGCCTGGAAGACGGCCACGGCGGGACGCGCGGCGCGGCGGGCGCGGGCCGGAGCGGCGGGCGCCTCGGTCTCCGCTGCGGGCTGCGGGGCGGCGGCCGGGGCGGTGCCCGTGGACCGGGTGGCGCGGCGGCGGCCGCCGCGCTTCGGGGAGTCCACGGCGTCGGCGACGGTCACCGCACGGGTGGCGACGCGGGGCGCGGCCTCCTCGGTGACGGCGGGGGCCTCGTCGGCGGCGGGGGCCTCGTCGGCGGCGGGCGCGGCGGTAGCCGGGGCGGCCACGGCGCGGGTGGCGCGGCGGCGGGCCCGCGGCGGGGCGGCGGACTCCTCGGCGGGGGCCTCGGACTCGGGCGCGGCGACGGGGGCCTCGGCGGCCGGGGCCGGAGCGGACTCGGCGGTCGGAGCCGGGGCGGCCGGAGCGGACTCGGCAGCCGGTGCCGTCACGGCGCGGGTGGCACGGCGGCGGGCCCGCGGGGCGGGGGCGGCCGGAGCCTCCTCCTCCACGGC
>NZ_JBHXSC010000087.1:13423-26026 GCF_042716505.1 Streptomyces sp. NPDC058674 | reverse complement strand
GTACCCGGTCTCCTGCAGAAGGTCTACGGCCGCGACAGCGCAACCGGCGACGTGTGCGGCATCTACTTCTTCGAGAGCCGCGAGGCGCTCGACGCGTTCCGGGAGACCGAGCTCGCCCGCACAATCCCTGCCGCGTACGAAGCGGTAGAGGTCCGCCGCGAGGTGTACGAGGTGCTCTATTCGCTGCGCCCCGACCGGGGGCCCTTCGCCGAGTCCGGCCATCCGGCGGACACGACGGCGTGACCCGCCGACGACTGGCGCGACCGCACCAGACCGAGCCAGCCCGTGCCGGCCACTACCAGCGCCAAGCAGCCCAACAATGCAAAGATCACGATCTACAGCTGGATTACTAGGAGCTTCCGGCGCAGGACACTAGTACGGGAGGTAGTAGCTGAGTACGTCGGCGGTGAGTGGAGGGAAAAGCACCTGGAACATCTCCTCGTCCGCGGAGTAGACGTCGGGACGGATCCGGGTCAGCCCCTCCATTCCGTGCGGGCCGAACAACAGGGCGGCCAGATGGTCCGGCGCCACACCGGCGCCTTCCACAGCTCCCGGCGACTGGATCGGGCCGCCGGTGACGACCTCACCGAGCCCGTCGGCGAGAACGGGAATCCGGTAGTGGGCGCCGAAGGTGGAGATGACGATGTCTTTGCCGGTGCGGTCGATCCCGGCCGCGGTGAGGCGCTGCCAGAACAGCGGACGCAGCCTGTCGAGCAGCGCTGCGACATCCGGGATGCGGATGTAGTACTGCTCTGCATTCCGGTGCGGTTCGTGGTCGACGAACTCCTGCCACGCGGCACCTGTCACGGTGCCTGCCCGATGGACGATCCGTAGCGGGTCGCCGGCTGCCAGGGCGGCGACGCCGCTCAGGAGGTCGCGTGCCGCCGCTTCGTCGCGTGCCGCGGCCTCGGCCAGGAGCATCTCCTCACCGGGAGGCGTGGTGCGCGCGGTGGCGATGATCGTGTCGGCGTGCTCGAGAACCCAGAGGTTGCTCGACTCGTGGTCCAGGAGCCATCGCCAGCACGCCGCGGAGTGCGGCATGGTCACATCGAACCCGCTCTGGGCCGAGGCTTGCAGGGCAGCCATGGAGGGGACGTCGGAGGGCCGGGCGGCACGGAGCGTGGCCGTTCCATCGCCAGGCGGCAGGGCGTTCACGTTCAGCGCCTGCGGTATGTCGATGGCGTACTCGTAGCCGAACAGCCGGTAGAAGTACGGGATTCCGATCATCGCCTGAACGACGTGGCCACGGGCAGCCGAACGCTCGTGAGCCCAGTGCATCAACGCCCTTACGAGCCCGCGCCCCTCGTATTCGCTCTCGGTGGCGACCAGTTCCACCTGGCCGGCAGGCAGACGGACGCCCCCGATGGACACCTCCTCGTCGAGGAGCGTCGCGGTGGACACGACCCGGTCGCCGTCGACAACCACGGCACAGGCGGACCAGCCCGCGTCGGGGTCGGTGACAACCAGCCGGTGGTCGATGGCGTCGTCCGGCTCACCGCGCTCGGACAGGAGCGCGCCGATCTGCTCAAGATCTGCGGGCCTCGCCTGTCGCAGAGCGAGGCCGTCGGGCAACGAAACAGCTCCGGAATAGCTTTTGATCATGGTCACAGCCAGACAGTGGCATCGCCCGGCCTTCCCGTCCAACAAGTTTTTCGCAGCCGCCGCGAGGTGTACGAGGTGCTCTATTCGCTGCGCCCCGACCGGGGGCCCCTCGCCGAGTCCGGCCATCCGGCGGACACGACGGCGTGACCCGCCGACGACTGGCGCGACCGCACCAGACCGAGCCAGCCCGTGCCGGCCACTACCAGCGCCAAGCAGCCCAACAACGCAAAGATCACGATCTACAGCTGGAGTACTAGCAGGCGCAATCCAGGATGCGGCTTCCTCCGGAACACCTGCTCGAACCAGGTCTCCTCCACTTACCCACCCCTCCTTCAGTCCGGGCTCACCCCGAACTACGACGTGGGAAACAGTAGCGAGGTACTCAAACACTCACTAAAAGAGCGTTTTGTCCCGACAGGGGTGCTTCGCTGCAGTTCAGGTGGCAGGCCGCTTCGGGCCGACTGAGGCGGTAGGCGCTTGTTGTGGCAGATGGGGCGGGTGACAGCCTTCGAAGGCCCGTTTCGGTCCCTTCGCTCCTGTCTGATCCCAACACGCCCCCGGTCACGCCTGTTTGCGCCCTGTGGCGGGACGGCTGCCATCGGTACTACGGAAACATGCCTCGCCGACAGCGGCCGTACCCGAGTGACCTGTCCGATGCCCGTTGGGAACTGCTCGAACCAACCCTGAGCGCCTGGCGAGCAGAACGCAGAGGGAAGGGCCTGGACATCGGGCGGCCACCCGAACACGATCTGCGCCGGATCGTAGACGCCATCCTCTACGTCGACCGGACCGGGATCCCATGGCGGTACCTGCCACACGACTTCGCCCCGTGGGAAACCGTCTACGGATACTTCGCCGCCTGGCAGAAGGACGGCGTCTTCGACCAGCTCAACGGACTCCTGCGACGGCTGGTCCGGAAGGCCGAGGGCCGAGACGCCGAGCCCAGCGCCTGCATCCTCGACGCCCAGAGCATCAAGACCTCGGCCAACGTGCCCGCGGCCGGCCAGGGCATCGACGCGGGCAAGAAGATCGCGGGCCGCAAACGGCACATCGGCGTCGACACCGTCGGCCTCCTCCTGGCCGTGCTGGTCACCGCCGCCAGCGTCTCCGACAACGCCGGCGGAATCCGCCTGCTCTCGAACATTGCCGAAGGCCACCCTCGCGTCACGAAGGCGTGGGCCGACAGCGGCTACCGCACCAAGGCCATCGACCACGGCGCCCGCCTAGGCATCGACGTCGAAGTCATCCGCCGCGACCCCGCCCAGAAGGGCTTCAAGGTGATTCCGCCGCGCTGGGTCGTCGAGCGGACGTTCGGCTGGCTCATGCACCACCGCCGCCTCGCCCGCGACTACGAAACCCACCCCCACCGCTCCGAAGCCATGATCAACATAGCGATGATCGACCTCATGAGCCGCAGACTCACCCGCGAATCGACCCACAACTGGCGCGACAGCTGAACGGCGGCAGCGTCGGGCTCCTGTGAATCACAGCAGGTAGGGCCACAGGCTGACGCTGTTCCGCTCCACACTGATCTCGACCCACGTTCCATCCACAGCAGTCGACGGCGGCGGGTCGGCGAGGTCGAACAGGATATGGGTTCCAGCTACTTCCAGCATGGCTCCGCCATCGCCCGTCAGGCCCAGCCGCCCCCGAAAGACGATCCGACCGCCTTCCTCCTCCTCCACCCCGGGTGAAAATGAAGTGGCCGGTCGAGTGTTGCCGCCCCAGGCCGCGTCCTCTTCAACGGTCCACTCCACATGATGTTCGCGGCCCACTCCCGTCGGATCGCCATACCAGAACGCCGCAACGGCACCCACCTCCGAGCGCACCCGAACCATCGCGCGCCCGTCGGCGACCTGCCCCACCGCTTCTACTCGGACCAACACCCCGCAATCATCCACGGCAGCACTGCGTTGCCAAACACTCTTGCCAGGACAAAACGCTCTTTAAGTACGTCCAGTACGAGCCGCGGCCCGACGCCTTGCGATGCACCGCACCGGACGCCGCACCCCGGCAAACCTTTCCGGCCACAGCACTAGCTCGCCCGCGGCCAGGTCTTCGGGCTCCTCGCCGGCCGGACCGGGGTGTTCGCGGATGCCGGGACCCAGGCGGCGTGGTCCTGGAACAACGACTGGCCGCAACCGCGCCTGTCCGCAGGTGCACGATCGCACCCTGCACTGCCGCCGCCGGGTGTCGGCTCTCGGATCGAGGGCGTAGCGTGGAAGCAGAGCACCTTACGCCCACGTGCGCCAAGGGGTGGCGTAGCGGACCGGGTGATTGCGGCTCACGCGACCAGCTCGCGGATCAGAAGAAGAGCTGTGATGGCCATGGCAGGATCCACACAACGCGGCAGACGTCAAGCCGTCGTGATCGTGCACGGCATGGGCGAGCAACGCCCACTGGATGCTTTGACGGGCTTCGTACGGTCCGGGCTGCCCCCGGACGAGTCCGGCCACCGTCGGTACGTGTCCCGGCCGGACATCGTGACGGGCAAGTACGAGTCCCGGCGCTTCGTGGCACCGGCGGCCGGGAACCGCCCGCAGACAGAGTTCTTCGAGTACCACTGGGCCCACCTCATGCAGGGCAACCGGCTAGCCGACATGGGACCGACCTTCCGCAGACTCCTGGTCAGGTTGCCGTGGCGGCTGCCTGCTGGGCTGCGCGGGGTGTGGCTGCTGTTCTGGGGCCTGGTCCTGACCTTCGCCTGGGTCATCACCTTCGGGCCCCTAAGCGGCCACCTGGACAAACTCGACGAGTGGCCCAGGGTTCTGACCCTGTTGCTCGGGACCTCCGCCTTCGGCGTCGTCCTGACGTTCTTGTTGACGCACGTGGGCAAAGCAGTACCCGGCATGCTCACGAACAGCTTCGTCGATGTCGTCCGGTACCTGGACAGTTCTCCCCGCTCCTACGCGGTGCGCCATGAGATCCGAAAAGGTTTCGTCGACCTCCTCAAATCGCTCCATACGTCTCGATACGAAGGAATGCCCCGTTACGAACGGGTCGTTGTCGTCAGCCACAGCCTCGGCGCCTACATCGCATACGACGGAATCTGCCAACTGTGGTCGGAGATGAACCACCGGGCGCGCAAGGGCGCCACGGGAGCCCCGGACGGCTTGCCCCACTTGGAGCGGATGGCGGCACTTCTACCCCCGAGGGGGTCAAAGCGCACCCCGAGCGATGCGGAGACCACGGACTTCCGCCGCGCCCAGTCCAGGCTCTGGCACGGGCTGCGCGACCAAGGCAACCCGTGGCTGATCACCGACTTCATCAGCGCAGGAACCCCGATGTCGTTCGCCGACCTTCTCTACACGCGCACGCGCGAGAAGTTCGACGAGAAGGTCGACCGCCGCGAGATTCCGACCTGTCCGCCGCAAAGCTACGACCGTCCGCGCGGCACGGAGAGAACCGACCTGTACTACTCGCACGACTGGCACGACCGGAGCGTGGTGTACGACGGAGCGCCGTTCGCAGTCGTCCGTTGGACCAACCTGTGGTTCCCTGCGGTTCCCCGGGCTTTCGGCTTCTTCGGCGACTGGTTCGGAGGCCCCCTCCGGCCACTCTTCGGGAACGGAATCTTGGACATCCCCGTCCGCGGCAACCTGCCGAAACGGCTTGTTCCAGCATTTGCCCACACCCTCTACTTCAAGTACCCCGACAAGCGGGACAACGACTCGGTGACACAGCACCTGCAGGTGGCGCTCGCGCTCGGAGATCTCGGCACCCCGCCTACTGGGCGGCAGGTCGAGCGCGCGACGAAGCTACTACGGGAGAACGGCTTCCCCACTTGGAAGATGTCGGAGAAGCACGCCGACCTGCTCGACCCTCGGAACACCCTCCCCTCCGGAAGGGTCAAGGCATGGCTCTGCTCCATGACGCGGGCCGAAATCTGCAACCTCATCGACAGCCTCGAACAACGTCGAAAACACTGACGTGGGTCAGGCGGCGTCGAGAAGGGAGCCGAAGGTGGCGGGGAGCCGCTTCCACCCCTCGCGCCCGGAGTGGTACTCGGCGTCCATCAGGGGACTCAGCTAAAAGGGGGCGGCCTGCACGGAGACCGCCCCCTTTCGGTACTTCAGCGCAGGCGTCCGAGGTGGATGACGCTGACGCGGATCTGCTGGGCGCTGACCTCGTACATCACCCGGTACACCCCCACGTGGATGCGCAGCACGTCGGCGCTGCCGAAGGCGCCTTCGGGCCGCGGGTTGTCGGCGAGGTGGTCGACGGCGGTGAACACCTGCCGCACTCCAGTGGGGTCGTCCTTGGCGAACTTCTCCGCCTGTGCGAGGGCTTCGGGTTCCCAGATGACTTCGTAGCTCATGCCTCAGCGCCGAACAGCCGGCGGTACGCCTCGTCGTGCGGAATGCCGGCGCTCTCGCCGCGCTCCTGGCGCGCGCGGTAGGCGGCCAGCGCCCGCAGCTCCTGGAGCTCCAGGGCGTCGGCCGGGCTGACCAGCATCGCGATGGTGTGGCCGTGGTCGGTGATGGCCACAGGCTCCCGGGTGGCGCTGACCTCACGCGCGATGGCGCCCAGCCGGGCGCGTGCTTCCACGATCGAGTAGGTACTGCTCTCCGTCGTCATGCACACCAGCTTACGGAAGTGTGCACTTCCACGGGCCCGAATCCAGAAACGTACGCAGTACGTACGGAGAACGTACGCACAACGTACGTTCCATGGGGTAGAGTGTTGGTCAGGAGGTGTTCCATGTCCGAGTTGTTCGACGCGGTCGACGCGCTGGTCGCGTCCCGCTCCACGCTTCCGCCCCCGGCGGAACGCAAGCGGCTGCGTGCCGCGCACGGTCTGACGATCGACGAAGTGGCCACCGCGCTGAAGGTGCGCCGCGCCACGGTGTCGGGCTGGGAGTCGGGCAAGACCGAGCCCCGCCCGCCGGAACGGGACGCGTACGCGCGACTGCTGAAGCAGCTCGCGGAGCTCTACCCGGTTCCGGCCCCGGCCGACGCGGCCGCCCCCGTCTCTGCCGTCGCGGTGCCGGCCACGTTCACCGCCGTGCCCGCGCCAGCGGAAGCGCGGCCGCTGTCCACAGGTCCGGCGTCCGAGGCTGCGGACATGACTGCAACCGAGAACACCCAGACCAACTCCGCCCCTGCCCCGCGCGCCGCTGCTCCATCGGCCGCGCCGCGTCCGGCGAGCACCACCAGGCCGACGGCGACGTCGCGCCGCCCCGGAGCGAAGAAGGCGGCCCCGGCCGCGACCCCGGCCGAGGCTCCGACGGGTGAGACGGACCCGCGGTTCGAGAACGGGCCGCTGGCCGTTGTCGACGTCGAGGACGGGAAGGTGCTGGCGTACTGCGTCGGCGGCCTGGTCCTGGACGTGCCCGCCAAGAGCCTGCCGTCCCTGGTCGACTGGACCCTCAAGGAGGCGAAGCTCGGGCAGCCGAAGCTGTCCGGGCCGGGAAGGCCGGCCGACCCGCTGATCGTGCTCACCGCGGCCGCGTGCGAGCGCTACGGCCTCCCGGTGACCCTCACCGAGGAAGAGCGGATCGCCGGGCGGATCCCCGAGGGCCACAAGGTCATCAAGCAGCTGACCCGCGCCGACTGGCAGCTCACCAAGCGCGGATTCGGCCCGTGGGCGCGGATCTACCGCCCCGCCCAGGGCGCCGACCGCCAGTGCGTCCAGCTGTGCATCCCATCGTGGAACGCACTGGACGCCCGGTTCTGGGGCGCCGCCGGACAGCTGCCGCCGGCGGAACTCGCCCGCGTCCTGGGCACGTACGCGGCCCGGGTGATGACCCCGCGCGGCTCCACCGCCGTCACCGGCCTCGAGCTCATGACCGCCCTGCACCCGCCGACCTACGCCGTGCGCGACGAGGAGACCAGCGTCCTGCGGCAAGCCGACGACAAGACCCCCGGCTCGCTCGGCAAGCACCCGGTGGACTGCGCGCCGTGCGAAGCCCCCGACGGACACCCGCTGCTCAAGGACCTGCCGCGCTTCCACGTCCGCGGCCCCGGCGAGAAGCTCTTCGAGGAGGCATACGACTGGGCGCGCCCGCTCACCGACGCCGAATGCATGCGCTCCCACCTCGTGGGCCTGGACGTCAACATGGCGTTCGCCGCCGGAGCGAACGGCCTGGTCGTCGGCCTCGGTGAGCCGACGCAAGTCAAGAACCCCGTGTTCGACCCGAAGCTCCCGGGAAGCTGGCTGGTCGATCTCAGCCACGTCGACCTGTCGCGGGTGAAGGTCGGCAAGGAGTGGGTGGAGCTGGACGGCGCGCTGCTGCCCTCCCCGTTCACGCCGAAGGGCGACCGGCCCGAGGGACCGGCCTGGTACGCGACGCCGACCGTCGCCTACGCCCAGGAGCTCGGGTACGACGTGACGCCGACCGAGGCGTACGTCCGGTACGAGAACGGCCGCTACCTGGACGGCTGGTACAGCCGGCTGCGCGACGCCTACCTGGCGACGATGGCCGACCTCGGTGTCGACGCCGACCTGTCGCCCGAGGACTTCCTCGCGGCGATGGACGGCTACAAGGGCCGCGACCCGCAGATGGCGATTGTCGTGGGTGCGGTCAAGGCGACGGTGAAGGGCGGGCTGGGGAAGTTGCGCGAGCGGCCCCGCGGCGAGGGCTGGACGTCCGGTGAGCGGTGGCGGGCCCTGGAGCGACCGACGTGGCGGCCCGACATCCGCGCGGCGGTCATCTCCCGCACCCGGATCAACCTGCACCGCAAGATGGTCAAGCACGCGTCGTTCACGGGTCAGTACCCGGTCGCGATCCTCTCCGACTGCGTCGTCTACGCCGTCGACGGCGAGGGCCCGCTGGACTTCCTGCCCTACCGCGAGGGCAAGCCGCTGCCTGGCGGCTTCAAGCTCGGGGTCAACCCCGGCCTGGTGAAGCACGAGGGCACGCAGACCGTGCTGTGGGGAGAGGGGGCCAGGGAGCAGTTCAAGGCGCCTGAGCTCAACCTCGCCCGGTACATCAAGGACGGCAACCTCACCGACAAGGACAACGGGGAGTAGGGAGCGCGATGAACAAGGAGTTCGGGGACGGCCTCAACCAGGCGGTGGCGAAGGCGTTCACCCGCCCGGTGCCGAAGTCGGCCGGCGCGCAGATGCGGTACCTGGTCAAGCAGTACAAGGGCACCAAGGCGGTGGCCCAGATGCTGCGGGTCTCCCAGCGCACCGTCGAGCGGTACGTGAAGGAGCAGATCAAGAAGCCGCGAGCGGACCTCGCCGCGCGCCTGGAGCGAGAGGTGAAGAAGCGCTGGCAGCCGCAGATCCGGGCCAAGGCGAAGGAGAAGGCGGCGACGACCGGCGGCATCGTGATCGACGTCCACGCCCGCCTCGGCTACGCCGGAGCGTCGATGGACTCCACCGACGAGGACCGCGAGCGGCACATCACCGTCGCCCTGCCGCCCCAGTACGCGGCCCGCCTCTTCACCGCCCAGGAGCAGGGCGCCACCGAAGACCGGCTGCGCGAACTCACCGCCGAAGCACTCAAGGAGGTCTACTTCCAGGACAGCGGCCGCCGCGCCGGCTCCCTCCAGGAAGTCCAGATCAACGACGTCCTCGACCTGGGATTCCAGCTGTAGAGGCCGCCCCGAACAGCCTGCGGGCCCGATCGGCATGCTCGCGACGCCGTGCCCACCGGCATCCAAGGGCCCGGCTTAGCGTGCGGGGCCCGGCAGGATGCCTCGGATGATCAGGTGGTGCCCGTGGGGCGTGGGCATGGGATCCATCTGGATGCCGGTGCGCAGCGGCTTCACCGAGAAACGGAAGCCCTCGATCGGGCCGTGGCAGATCAGCCCCAGTGGCGTGGGGATGGCGATGCCGTCGGGGGAGAGGATAAAGCCGAGCCCGGCGTAGTAGTCCGTCAGCTCCGGTTCGTGTGTGACGTACAGGATGGCCGCGCCGAACTTTCCCTCTTCGTGGGAGCCCATCACCGTCTCGGCTTCGGCGACCAGAGCGCGCGCGATGCCTTTCCCGCGCCACTCTTCGACCACGGCCAGGGAGTCCAGGGTGGCGACCAGTCCGGCGATGATGTGCGCGTTGGGCGATCCGGCGAGCATGGGGTGGGTGTAGGCCCACACTGCCGGCATCGCGAGCATGCCGCCGACCAGCGCGCCGGATGACGTCTCCTCCACCACGCGCGCGCATGTGTACTTCTCCGGATCGAGGCTCTGGTCGATCACGGCCGACAGGACCCGCCAGGAGCCGTTCGGGTTGTCCGGGTCGGCCATCCGGATCACAGGCTCCAGCGGGGCCGCGTCGTCTCGGATGGCGCCCCGCAGCTGGAGACCGTCCGGTAAGGCCGGGGCGCTCACGGAGATGATGGTGCCCGGCTGCACGGCCCCGGCCCTTGGAACTGTGGCGGCGTACATGCGCTCGCCCATCACGTTCCTCGTCCAGTACAGGCGCTCCGCCTCGCGGCGTGCCGGATTTCCCGATCGTCGGGCGCCGTTGCGCGCCCCGTTCCGCTTCCCCACGGTGTTCCTCCCCTTGTCACCGCAACCCTCCCCCACCCCACACCCTCCTCACACCCGGTCGGAAGCCGACTTGGCTCTGTCACCAGCCGCAAACGGGGGCACTTTGAGACTGAGGAGGGGCTGGTCGTCAGGTGAGGAGGGCGGCGAGGGTGCCGGCTACGACGGCGGCGAGGGTGATGACCGCGGCGAAGGTGGTGGCGGCGCGGGTGAGGGCCGTGGGATAGCTGGCGTTGTCCATGCGGGCGAGTTTGCCCGCGCCTGCGGCGGCCAGCAGCGCGACGACGGTCACGAATGCGGTGGTGAGTAGGACGACGGCGACGGTCACGGCAATCTCCCGGTACGTGTTGGGGGTGTTGATGTGGTCGAAGGTCGTGGAATCCCTGTTCGCCGGGGTTCGCAGGGAGGAAGATGAACACCGGCGAACACGACGGTCCTGGGGGCACGTACCGTGCACGATGAACACGACAGCCAGGATCCGGCGCTGACTGAGCTGCGGGAGAGGCTGAGGGCCGGGATGGCCCGCATGCGGCTGAACCAGACGGATCTCGCCAAGCGTGCCGGGCTGGGGCGCACGACGGTGTCGGAGGCACTCTCGCCAGCGAAGCCTGCCCCCTCGGCCGAGACGGTGGCGGCCCTGGCCCGTGCGCTGCAGCTGCAGAAGGAGCTGGAAGAGCTGCTGGAGTTGCGGCGGAGCGCGGTCGAGGACGCCGGGGGTGGGGTGCGGTCGGTGCCGGGCCGTTGGATCGGTGAGTGGGATCCGCACGATTTGGGGGTCCACCCGGCCGGGCCCGGCGAGGCTGCCTCCGGGCCCGGGAGGTCGGGGGCCCGGATGATGCCCGGGTATGTGCGGCGTGAGCATGACCGTGTACTGGCCGGGGTGGTGGAGGATGTCGCAGCAGCAGCCGGCCGTAGTCGGGCTGTGGTGTTGGTGGGTGGTTCGTCGACGGGGAAGACGCGGGCGTGCTGGGAGGCCGTGCAGCCGCTCGCGGCGCAGGGGTGGCGGCTGTGGCATTCCTTCGATCCGAACTGCGCCCAGGACGCCTTGGAGGACCTGCCGCGGGTTGCGCCGCGCACCGTGGTGTGGCTGAACGAGGCCCAGCACTATCTCGGCGACCGCGCGGCGGGTGAGCGGATCGCGGCGGCCGTGCACCGGCTGCTGGTGACTGCGGAGTGCGGACCGGTTCTGGTGCTGGGCACGCTCTGGCCTGGGTATGCCGCCCAGTACACGGCCCTGCCCGCGCCGGGTGAGGAGGGCTCGCACAGCCGGGTGCGGGAGTTGCTGGCCGGGCGCATGCTGACCGTTCCCGAGACCTTCGACGCTCCGGCGCTAGCCGCCGCGGCCGCTCTCGCCGAGGGCGGGGACCGGCACCTGGCCGATGCCCTCAGCCGGGCGGGCGCCGAGGGGCAGGTCACCCAGGACCTCGCCGGTGCCCCCGAACTCCTCAACCGCTACCGGCACGCGACCCCGGCCGCCGCAGCGGTACTGGAAGTGGCGATGGACGCCCGCCGCCTCGGTGTCGGCCTCCACCTCCCGCAGACTTTCCTCACGGACGCCGCCGCCGACTACTTCACCGATACCGACTACGACCAGCTCACCAACGACTGGGCCGAGCAGGCTTTCGCCGAACTCGCCGCACCCGTCCACGGCAAACAGGCCCCCTTGCGCCGCACCACTCCCCGCATCCAGCGACGCCCTTCCGCCCCGGCCCCGGCCGTTCATGGCCCGGGCCCGTCGATCGCGGGACCGGTGTTCCGACTCGCCGACTACCTCGAACAGCACGGCCGCACCAGCCGCAGGCACCTATGCCCGCCCGCGTCGTTCTGGCACTCCGCCCAGACCCACCTCACCAACCCCGACGACCTCGGCAACCTCACCCATGCGGCCGAGAACAGGCACCGCCTGCAATGGGCCCACTCCCTCCGCCACCGCGCCGCCGACCACGGCAACACCGACGCCCTGCAACGCCTGACCGAGATGCGGGAGGAGGCCGGGGACCGGGAGGGCGCCGAAGCCCTCGCCCGGCAGGCCGCCGACCACGGCCACACCGACGCCCTGCAACGCCTGGCCGTGATGCGGGAGGGGGCCGGGGACCGGGACGGTGCCGAAGCCCTCGCCCGGCAGGCCGCCGACCACGGCAACATCAACGCCCTGCTTCTCCTGGCCGTGATGCGGGAGGGGGCCGGGGACCGGGAGGGCGCCGAAGCCCTCGCCCGGCAGGCCGCCGACCACGGCAACATCAACGCCCTGCTTCTCCTGGCCGTGATGCGGGGGGAGGCCGGGGACCGGGAGGGCGCCGAAGCCCTCGCCCGGCAGGCCGCCGACCACGGCAACACCGACGCCCTGCAACGCCTGGCCGTGATGCGGGAGGAGGCCGGGGACCGGGAGGGCGCCGAAGCCCTCGCCCGGCAGGCCGCCAACCACGGCAACACCGACGCCCTGCTTCACCTGGCCTGGATGCGGGAGGAGGCCGGGGACCGGGAGGGCGCCGAAGCCCTGGCACTGCAGGCCGCCGACCACGGCGACATCAACGCCCTGCTTTTCTTGGCCTGGATGCGGGAGGAC
>NZ_JBHXSC010000087.1:0-13324 GCF_042716505.1 Streptomyces sp. NPDC058674 | reverse complement strand
GGCCGGGGACCGGGAGGGCGCCGAAGCCCTCGCCCGGCAGGCCGCCGACCACGGCAACACCGACGCCCTGCTTCACCTGGCCTGGATGCGGGAGGACGCCGGGGACCGGGAGGGCGCCGAAGCCCTCGCCCGGCAGGCCGCCGACCACGGCAACACCGACGCCCTGCTTCACCTGGCCTGGATGCGGGAGGAGGCCGGGGACCGGGAGGGCGCCGAAGCCCTGTTCCGGCGGGCCGCCGACCACGGCAACACCGACGCCCTGCTTCACCTGGCCTGGATGCGGGAGGACGCCGGGGACCGGGAGGGCGCCGAAGCCCTGTTCCGGCGGGCCGCCGAGCACGGCGCCACTGACGCCCTGTTTCGCCTGGCCTGGATGCGGGAGGAGGCCGGGGACCGGGACGGTGCCGAAGCCCTCTACCGGCGGGCCGCCGACCACGGCCAAACCAACGCCCTGCAACGCCTGGCCGAAAACCCAGGAATCTTCACCAGGCTGTGGCCGTATGGCCTGGACCCAGACGGCACACCTACATCTCCATGGCGCGCGTCCGTGTCCAATTAAGCGGAGCAGACACGTACCGCCGGGCACGCCGTAGGGATGCCGCCGTTTGCGGCTGGTGACAGAAGTCTTACCCGCACCCCCACTTGGGCGCGGCAGCCTGGCCTCCGTCCACAGGGGCACCGTGGCCTCCTTGGTGACATGAGCGATCATGAGCAGCAGCAGCCAGCCCCGCGCCGCGGCAAGGTCCTGGAGGCCCTCGCGCGGGCCGAGCGGAAGGTGTTCACCCGGCCCGCGCCGAAATCAGCGAATGCACAGGTGAAATTCCTCCTCACGCGGATGACGGGGTCAGCGAGGAGCCTGGCGGAGCGTGTGGGCACCTCAACCCGCACGATCGAGCGCTACCGTGCCGGGAAGCTGAAGAAGCCGCAGAAGCGGCTCCAGGCCGCCCTGGTGGAAGCGACCGAGTCCGAGTGGCAACCGCAGGTCAGAGCGCAGGCGCGCGCACAGGCGTCCACCTCCAGAGGGATGATGGTGGAGGTGACGGCGTACTTCGGATTCACCTGCACCGGCAGCTCTGACGATGGCCGCGAGCGCCAGATCACCACGGACATCTCGCCCACCTACGTGAAGCAGATCCTGGAGCTCCAGGCAGCCGGTGCGACGGAGGAGGAGCTGCATCCGATCGTCGCTGAGGCCATCACGGAGTCGTATTTCACGGAATGGGGCACACGGGCGGATGGCCTCCGCGCGGATTTCACGTCCGTGTCGTCAATCTCTTTCCGGTTCTGACCCGGCCGAATTCCGCACCTGCTATAAAACGTATCGGCGGGCCGCCGTACAGCGCTCTGGCGGCGGCCCGCTCTAATTTCTCACCCCGAATGCGAGGTCGAAGATGACCAGGATGTGGCCGCCCGGTGGCGGTACCCGTCGACCGCTCGCCCCGCCCGTGACCGCGCCCCGTGAGCCGGTCGACCCGGCCCGCATCGGCCGTCGCGTCGTACGGCGCCGGGCGAAGGGCATGGACGCCGGCGCGGTTGCGGCGGCCCTCGAGGACGCGCGGTTCGACGCCCGGCAGAACTCCCGGCACGAGGACCTGGGCGACGACGTCCGCGGCAGGGCGGAGCTCGCGGAGTGGGAGCGCCTGGACCAGCTGCCCGGCTCGCCGGCGGGCCGGGCACCGTCTACGACCCGGACGCCGACGACGTCGTCCAGGCCGAGCTCGCCGCCGACGCCGCGGCCGCCGCCGCCCGGGAAGCCGAGCTGCGGGAAGCCGCCCGGATCGCGGCCCGCGCCGACGAGCTCCAGGCGCTGCGCGACCTCGGCACGCTGGGTCAGACCGAGCCCCGCCACGGCGACGAAGCGGTCCGCGACGAGCTCACCCGCCGCGCCGGGTCGTACGTGCAGTCCGACGTCGACGCCTGGCTCGCCCGCGCCCTCGCCGCGCACCGCGGGCACTACGCCGACCCGGCCGCCCGTGAAGCCGCAGCGGGCCTCCTGCACCCGCCGGTTCTCGCCCACGCCGCGCTGCTCGCGGCGCTCACCCAGCTCGTGGCCGGCGTCGATGTCGACCAGCTGCCCTTCGCGGCCCGCCTCGCCACCGCCGACTCCGAGGCTGCCGGCGAACTCGCCGCGTTCCTCACCCGCGCCCTCACGCCGGGGAGCCGGGCATGAGTCACGGCCAGGAGGTCGTCGCCGTCTGGGAGGAGCACAGCGGCATCGGCCACCACTACGAGGAGCTGCGCGCCGACGGGACCGTTGACGCCTGGACCGAGCCGCCCTTCGGCGAACCGCTCTACCCCGGCCAGGGCGACCCCGACTACAACCCGATCTGCTCCTGCCCCGGGCCGTGGCCGCTCGCCTTCTGCCTCGACTGCGCCGGCTGCGACACGTGCGGGCAGTGCGACTGCTTCCCCCCGCGCCTGCTGTGAGGTTCACGCTGGGCGACGACAACACCTCACAACACCCTGTCGGCCAGCCTGTGAGCTGTGAGGCTAAATGCGGCTGTATGCCCTGTTTGCCTATGAGGTAGCAGGCTGTTTTCCCTGGTGAACAGCTTTCAGACCATCCGGCCTGTGAGCTGTGAGGCCCCAGACCCGCAACCTCGGCTGTCCTCTGACAGGTGATCTTGACCATTTGCCAAGTGATCGTGACGACCTGTTCGCCCGTCGGGTGAACAAGTCAGGCGCATCATGCAACCCGGTCCGGATGTGGCCGGAGCCGGGCGCTGAGGACTGTCTCGGCATGGAGATCGGCCTGGTCAAGGCCCGCACCAAGTCCTTCGGTGAGACGGTAGAAGAGCCCGCGCATTCCCAGCGGTCCGGTCTCGCCGGTGTCCGGTTGGGCGCCAAGCGCCCGCAGTTCGGAGTCGAAGCGGTGAGGGTCCTGGCCGGTGCGGTGCTGGGGCTCGATGCTGTCGACGGTCGTGCAATTCCCCATGAGTCGCGGTTTCGTGTCGGCGTAATTCCCCACCCAGATGGTCACGGGTCCCCATGGGGATGGTGACCGTACTCCGCGGCATGGACATGTCTGAACCGCAGTTGTTTTCGGTGTTTCGAGTGGTTTGATCTTCGAATCGCCACTCCTCGCGAATCGGTCGGGTTCCCCATGGGCATGCCGGTGCGGGGTTGAGGGTCCCGGCCATTTCGGCGCCGCAGCGTCCCTGGACCTGCGAGCCGAGAGGCCGACGGGCACACCGGATGGCAAGGAGAACATTCACCGTGGTCGACATCGTCGAGATCTACGTCCACTGGTACGCGGGCCGGTCGAAAAGCCAGCTGGCCACATCGCTGGGGCTGGACCGTAAGACGGTCAGGAAGTATCTGGTGCCGGCGGAAGCCGCCGGGATCGCCCCGGGCGGGCCGCCGATGAGCGAGGCGGACTGGGCCAAGCTGGTCAAGAGCTGGTTCCCCGATCTCGCCGGCCGGAGGCTGAACCAGCTGACCTGGCCCGAAATCGACCAGCACCGCGACTACATCAAGCAGCTGCTGGAGACCACCAAGGTCACCACGATCCACCAGCGGCTGAAGGACGAACAGAAACTGAAGGCCTCCCTCACCTCACTGCGACGGTGGGTACGCGAGAACCTCCCCGACGAGGCGGCCCGCTCGAGGGTGACGGTGCTGCGCGAGGACGTCGAGCCGGGCTCGGAGGCCCAGATCGACTACGGCTTCCTGGGACAGTGGATCAACCCACGGACCGGCAAACGGCACCGGATCTGGGCATTCGTCATGGTGCTGCCCTGCTCGCGTCACATGTTCGTCCGCCCCGTGACCCACATGGACCAGCACGCCTGGACCCTGGCCCACGTGGACGCGTTCCGCTACTTCGGAGGTGTCCCGCGCCGGCTGGTGCCGGACAACCTGAAGACCGGAGTGGACAAGCCCGACCTCTACGACCCGCGGATCAACAAGTCCTATGCCGAACTCGCCGTTCACTACGGGACTCTGGTGGACCCGGCCCGAGCCGCGCACCCCAAGGACAAGCCCAGGGTCGAGCGACCGATGCCCTATATCCGGGACTCCTTTTGGAGCGGGCGGCAGTTCACCTCCCTCGAGCACATGCAGGCCGAAGCCCTGACCTGGGCCAGGGAAACCGCCGGGCTTCGTCATTGCCGGCCATTGGAGGGGGCGGCCCCGCTTGCCGTGTTCGAGGCCGCCGAGGCCGAAGCCCTCCTCCCGCTGCCCGAGACATCGTTCGTGCTCGCGAAATGGTCGACCGCGACCGTCGGGCCGGACATCCACATCAAGGTCGGCCGCACCCTCTACTCCGTGCCCTGGAAGCTGATCGGGCGGCGGGTCGACGTCCGTTCCACCGCCACCATGGTGCAGGTCTTCCATGAAGGCGGCCTGGTCAAGACCCACACGGCTCTGGAGCAGGGCAAACGCACCGACACCAGCGACTACCCGCCTGAGAAGATCGCCTTCCAGATGCGGACGCCGATCTGGTGCCGCGGCCAGGCCTCCGAGGTCGGCGATGCCTGCCGCGAGGTGATCGACCAGCTCCTGGAGATCAACGCCCTCTACCGGCTCCGGGCCGCCCAGGGAGTCATCGGACTGCGCAAGAAGTACGGTGACCGACGCCTGGAAGCCGCCTGCGCGAAGGCCACCCTGGTCGGTGATCCGTCCTACCGGACCATCAAGGGCATCCTGGTCGCTGGCACTGAGAGTGAACCCGAACCCGATACCGGCGACGGCGGAGCCGCGGCGTTCCTCCACGGACCCGAGGTCCTGTTCGCCACCGGTATCCCCACCCAGACACCCGGCGAGCGTCACGATCACCAGGCGGACGGCGACGCCGAGGAGGCCGCACGGTGAGCGTGATGGACACCAGCCTGCGTGAATCGCTCAAGGTCCTGAGGCTTTCCGGCATGCTTGAGACCCTCGATGCCCGCTTGGCCCAGGCTCACGGCGGCGAGCTCGGACACCTCGATTTCCTCCAGGTCCTCTGCCAGGACGAGATCACCCGACGCGAAGCAGTTGCCTTCGAACGCCGCCTACGAAAAGCGAAGTTCGAACAACAGGTCACGCTGGAAGGCTTCGACTTCAACGCGTCCCCGAAGCTACCCGCGGCCCAGATCCGGGACCTGGCAGCCCTGCGCTGGCTCCACGCCGGCGAGTCCGTCATCCTATTCGGACCCGTCGGGGTCGGAAAGACACACGTCGCGCAGGCCCTGGGACACCTCGCGATCCGCCAGGGCGCCAACGTCCGCTTCGCCAAGACCAGCCGGATCCTGGCCGAACTCGCCGGCGGTCACGCCGACCGCACGTGGGACCGCCGCATCCGGGAACTCGTCCGCCCTGACCTGCTGATCCTCGACGACTTCGCGATGCGCCAGATGACCGCGCCGCAGGCCGACGACCTCTACGAACTGATCTCCGAGCGGCAGGGTCGCTCCGTAGTCATCACCAGCAACCGGGCACCCAGCGACTGGTATCCCCTCTTCCCCAACCCCGTCGTCGCCGAGTCCCTCCTCGACCGACTCATCAACGCCAGCCACCAAGTCATCATGAACGGCCCCAGCTATCGACCGAACAAGCGGCCCAAGACTTCGGCCTGAGGGAGCATCGCTGAGCAGCCCATCCAGCCCCTGGCATAACGAGCTCGATCCTGCTTTCTACTCGTCGGCCGCTGAGACCAGCGAGAGGCACTGGGGGCACCACGACTCATCAGCCACCTCAAGGCGCAGTGGGACATCGCGCTCGCCCGAGGGCACCGCCAGCCCCTCCTCATCACTGCACGCGATCGCCTGAAAATCGTCGACCACGGCACCGACCGGCACATGCCAGACCAGCCGGTCGGGATCGAGGCCGTATCCACGAACACGTTCTGACGTTGCGATCACGATCGTCTCCTCCTCCGACGGCTTCATACGAACCGCCAGTGACCCCATGCTACGGACACACCGCGTCAAGACACTGGGGAATTGCGTGACCGCCAGGACGGGGAATTACGTGACCGTCCACAGATGCCCAGGAGCGTGTGCAGGCCGGTTACCAGCTGCCCGTTTTCGGCATAGCGGAAGTCCACGAGGGGTTTCTCGTTGACGTGTAGGGACAGTGCGGCCGTCCCCGCCGAGAGCTCGCCGAGCAGGTAATCGTCCTCGACGCACAGCCAACTGCCGTGCTCCCATACCCAGGCCCACGACCCGTACCGGCCGGCGGTGACCACGTAGGCGTCGTCCTCGTAGAGCATGTCGCCGAAGTCCTCGTCGAAGTCCCCCTGGGTCCGCTCAGCGAGCGTGGCGGGGTCCGCTCCCATCCGTTCCAAGAGCTGCCGCGGAGTGAGGTCACGGGCAAAGGTGACGCTCACCAGCGGCAGGTCCGCCCCGTACATCCAACCCAAGCCACTCATCCGTACTCCTCCACGCATCGATCGACTTTCCCAGCGAGGCTAGACGGCCAGTGCGACAGATCAGCCCCTGCCGTTTCGGGGGCGCAGGATCAGCTACCCGGGCCGCAAGCCTCCTCTTCACCAGGCGATCAAGCTGACCTGACAAATGGTCAAGATCACTTGTCCGAGGGCATCGGCGTTCGTCACCCTCGGTTGCATACGGGGTGCAACACTGCTGTGCAACGCACTCGCGCAACACACCGCAACAGACCCCCTGTTGCGGGCCTGACCTGCGAAGACGCCTCCGGTGCAACGCGAGCAGGCATGTTGCACCCCCGCGTTGCATTCCTCCACCTCGCCCGGACGCCGATTGCCCACACGCCGCCACCCGTCACTCCCGCCCGACCACGGACGTTGTGCGGGACATGGACTGGAAGCAGCTGCTCAAAGACCTCGCGGACGCGGTGGAGCTACGCAATCGCAGGGTGGCGAGCCTGCGCACCGCCGGTTCCACCGTGGCCGAGCTGGCAGCGCAGGCCCTCGCAGCCGGCGCCCCGGACGCCCCCCTGCGCCGCATCCTGGCCACGATGGAACCGATGATCGAGCACGAGCGCCGACCGCAGCAGTCCACGACTGCGCCCGAGCCGCCTACGGCTCCTCCCAGGTACTCGCTGACGGAAGCGTGCGCGAAGAAGATCCTGCCCTGGACGGCTCCCACGGCTCGCAAGTACATGCGAGGGCATTCGCCGAAGCGTGGCATCCCAGTGCCGACCGGAAGCCTGGAGGGGAAGGCGACCCGCTATACCGAGGATGAGCTCACCACCTGGCTGTCGGCCTGGCAGCAGCAGGTTGTCCTCTGACAGAGAAGTTGGACGGCTTGCCATCGAAGTTGGACCGTCCGAGACGTCTGCAGCTCCGGGGGAGGGTGGCGCCGAAGTTGATTGGCGCCTGCGCCGGCTCGACGGCGACACCACGGCTTGGGCCGTGGGAACCTCAGGATGCGCCTGTGGACACGGGGAACAAATTGGTCGGCCATCCAGAAAGTTCCTTGGCCACCGATGGCCGCGAACGAAATCCTGTGCTCCATGAGCGACGAGACCGAAGCGCTGGACGACGTACTGAACCTTCCCCGCCCAGGGCACCCGCACCACGAGATCGCGATTCTCGGCGGGAGCCAGGAGGACGACCTGACCATCGCCGGCGGGTACTTCACCGCGGGAGAACTCGCGGCTACGAAGTTCTTCGCGAGCCCTGACGACGGTCTGGCTATCCCCGTCCTGTACCTGTACCGCCACAGCATCGAGCTGAGCCTGAAATGGCTCATCCGGCTCGCCGCCCGCTGCGCGCTCCGTGACGGCTACGACGGAGAGGAGAGGCTGGATGCCGAACGCATCGAAGAACGGTTGCGGAGCACTCACAACATCCGGCAACTCGCCGATTGCCTGGAGCGCTATCTGAACCTGCTCCGCCGCTTCGGCCCGGACAACCGCATCGACCCGGCCACCTGGAAGACGTTGAAGTGGCTCGATAGCGAGGATGAGACCGGCGAGGCGTACCGGTATGCCGTGATCGGCAGCAGGGAGCCCGCCCGCGCCCGCCCGGTCCAGGAGAACATCAACTTCTACGAGCAGGTCAATGCGCTCCATCGACTCGCGATCTCCCTCCGACACGGCTACTCAACCGTCCTGCACGAGTACGAACAGTTCCAGCTCGAGGGCTTCTGATAGCCGCAGCGGGTGTCTAACTTCCCTGGTCGCCTCGGCGAAGAGCCCGGCCTGGTGTCACGCTGACGGAGAGTAGCTGTCACGCATGCGCTCGGAGGTCAACTCTTATGTGTCACGCCGCCCTGAATCTGTCCCTGTTTGTCCGTTTCTCTGGGTCGTAGGGCTCTCCAGGGGCCGTTTTCGGGGTGGAGCGTGACACATAAGAGTTGACCTCCCGAGCGCATGTGAGCAGTACGGAACGTAGCCACGGAGACGGGTTCGGCCGGACTGGTCCCGAGCCCGGCAGCCCGGCGATACCGTGGTGAGACACGCCAGTTCTGCCCTCTGGAGCCCTCGATGAGCGAACAGCCGGCCCCCGCCGACACCGCCGCCCGGCAGCTGGATCCCGCGGCCGCCGAAGCGGTGCGCGCGTACGCGGCCAAGACCCGCGCCGACGCCGACCGGTTCGCCGCCGTCCTGGAGGACATCGCCACCAACGGCGTGCCCGACCCCGAGCAGTGCACCCCGTGGGAGGAGCTGCGCGAGGCCCACCTCACCCGCCTCGCCGCCCAGCGCCCGGCCGTCGCCTGATGCCCACACCGCACGGCCCGCGCCGCGCCCGGATCACGTTCTCCGACTCCGCCGCGAAGCAACTGGAGAACATCACCAGCGAGGCGGACATCCACGCCCTGGACCGCGCCCTGGTCGTCGTCTCCGTCGACCCCGAGGTCGGCGAGCCGATCCCCGGCAGCGCCGCCGGCCCCCAGCTGCGCGAGTACGCCGACGATGTCGAGCGGGTTCGCTTGCTGTACTGGGTTTCGGTTTTGCGGACCGTGGTCGTGGTCGCGTACCTCGAGGTCTAGCCGCCGAAGGAGCCGGGGTGCCCCACCTCATCCAGCAGCTCTCCGCCAACCGCAACCTTGGTGGGCTCCGCACCGGCCTGGCGGGGTGTTCCCTCCACGCCGCCACGCTCCGCGAAGGCCCGGCGCAGGACGACGGGCCGGGCGCGGCCTGGCTCGTGTTCCTGTGCCCCGCCCACTCTGATGACCTGCCCGCGTGGCCCGCAGCAGCGTCCCACCCCGACGACGGCTCGATGCCCTGCGGGACCGTCCTGGACTACCGCACGGCCGAGCAGCAGCTCCGGTCGCACGCCGACCTGTGGCTGACGACGCTGACTGGCGTGGACCCCCAGGCGCTGGGCTACGTCTGGTCCGACGTCCTGGACCAGGCCGACCGCGTGCTGCTCGCCCGGTTCGAAGAAGCCGGCGCCGAAGGCGAGGACAGTCCGCTGCAGAACATGCTGGCGGTGATGGGCCTGGCGCGCCGGGCCGCGGCTGAAGGCGACCTCGAACTGGCGGCAACGTCCCTGGGGCACTGCGAGACCCTCGCTCAGCGCCTGCTGTGACCTGGAGGGGTCGCTGGAACCTGTCGGCAGACGGCAGACCTCTCCGCATGTTCGTTGTTTGGTGAGGGATCGGGTCCGTCGTTTGGTGAGGAATCGCTCGCGTAAGAGGAATACCTAGGACTGACTGACCAGATGACGAGTGCGCTCTTCCTCACCCGGCGTAGGCGAGGTACCGGTAGTGGAAGCTGCGGGGACCTCGCTGACGCGAAGGTGAGATCCCGATTGGCTCTGGTGCGCAGCATTCGCACGGCCGGGCAGAGCTTGCCGCCGCGCCCGGTACCCGGGGGCCCACATGATCCTTCCCGGCGCTGTGCGGCCTCCTGCGGCGCTCTGAGCGCCTCTGGGTTCCCGAGAGACGATCACGAGGCTCTCACGCCCTCACAGCGGCGTACAGCGCCTCGGGCGGCCCCAGGGTCCGTGGGGCTCCTCGGCTGGCTCGCCGCGGCTCGTCCTCGGCGCCGGTGTTCTCGCTCTCCCGGCCGCGAGCTCTGCTCTCAGGGGGAAGAGAGTTCAACCCGCACATAGGTACTACAAGTACCTAACTACATTGGGGTGCAAGAAACGGCCCGGCCGCGACCCGCTCAGACGGCCTCCGGCGACTCCCCGGCGAGGGTCTCCAGCACCGCCCGGCCCTTGCACCCTTCTGCGCGTGCTGCCCGTCCTGCTGCACGGGCTGCTGCTCCTGGTGGCGAAGGGTGCAAGGGCAGCGGAGGGGTGCAAGACCGCTTGCTGCCCCGGTCGGCTGGCTCGCGGTGCAGCATGTGCTCGACCCGGGCGGCACACGGGTGCTGCACGGGTAGCAAGGCGGACCTCACCGGTGCAGCGCGGATGGCTGCTGCACCGGAGGCGGCTACGCGGACGCGGCTCCTGCAACCAGCTCCTCACCAGTCTGGCCGCTGCTCCGCCCGGTCGCCAGCAGAGCGCAGTTGAAGAGCGCGACAGGGTCGGCAGCAGCGTCCCGGCGCACGAGTTCGTACAGGCCCTTCATCGCTTCCCATGCTGCCGCGCGGTCGAAAGACGGTCCACGGTCGTCGCCGATTTCGGTGCTCAGGTGGGCGGCGAAGCCGAACTGGTAGTCGCGGGCCTGCTCCGCGGCGACCACGTGCTTGTGAGCCTCGCGGGCCGCGATGAACCAGTGCGCTGCCCGGTCCGTGCCCAGCTCGTTGACGACGATGGTGAAGAACGGGAGGACGTGCTCTGTGCTCGCTGGCCAGCTGCCGGCGGGCCAGCTGTCAGAGGGCGAGCCGTAATGGCTGCCCAGCTCCAGGGTGAGGTAGAGGCCGAAGTCGTGGGTCACCACTCACTCGTACCGCGCGGGCTGGCACTCGGGTGGGCGGCACGCGGCGCCGCTCTCGGGGAACGCTCGTACGGGTCGTCCTACCCGCGACGTTCCCCTCCAGGGGAACGATGTATCGCCCCGGCCGTACGTGTCCCGCACGCGAGAAGCGGCGCCGCACCGGTGGGTGCAACGCCGCTTCGGTGAGGCGGAAGGTCAGGTTCGCCGCCGGGCGGCGAGGTCGATGGGCGGCTCCAGCCGCCGCTGCCTCTCGGCAGCCTTGGCCTGCTTCTCCTCCTCGTACGCCTCGATCTGCTGCTCGTAGCGCTCTTGGAAGTCGGGGTGGTCGAAGCGGTCGTCGTCGTCCATCGCCCCGATGGCCTGGAGCTGCTCGGCTGGCGTTCGGAACCCGGCGATCAGCGGGCTGAGGCGGTAGGCGCCGTTGCCCTCCTTCCACACCATCCGGGCGAAGGCGAGGTGCTGGAGAGCGCGAGTGATCTTCGTCCGAGTGATGCCGAGCTCGGTGGCGAGGGTGCCGTGAGTGACCAGGCAGCGCCCGCCGGGCTCCTGACGGCCCAGGAGGTGGATCAGCACCGGGTACGCGGACGGCGGCATGCCCCGCGGGGCGAACACCAGAGCGTTGTTGGCCGTCCAGACGTACTCCGGCCCGACGTGCTCCACAGCGATCGTCATGACGTCCCATCCTCCTCGGCGCGGGCCTGGGCGCGCGCCTTGTCCTCCCGGAGAGGCTTCTCCTCCGGCTTCGGGAGCTGCCGCAGTTCCTTGAACACCTCGGGCAGATCCGGGTTGTCCTCGATGGCGTCCAGCAGCGAAAGCTGATCGACCTTCAGTGTCCCCTGTGCCCGCATACCCGCCTTCGGCTCCACCGGCACCCGGCCGCCCCGCAGCGAGAGCCTCGGGTGGAGCTGGTAGAGCCCGGCCTTCACCTTGGCGGTCACGCCCAAGGCCCCGGTGTCCTTGAGCGACCGGGAGATCTGGCTCTGCTTGACCTTCAGCAGGCCGGCCAGCTTGCTCTGCGTCGCCTCCACGGTCCCGCCGGGCTTCTGGATCCCCATCATCCTGATGATCAGCCGCAGGGTGACGATGTCGTCGCGGTAGTAGTCCGAGAGCCAGCACAGGAACGCCTGGCTGTCCATGACGAAGTCCTCGCCCAGGAACCCGTCGCTGGTGACCGGCGGCTCGACGCTGGCCCTGTAGCCGTCCGGCAGGTTGACCACATTGGTACGCCGCAGCGCCCCGGGCGCCCGGAACGCACTGGGCGGCGGAGGCGGCGGAGCTCCGGGCGAGGCCGGCCTCCGGCGCGGCTGCTGCTGAGGCTGTGCAGTCATCGCGGTGGTCCGCTCCTCAAGATCAGTAGGGCCAGGCAACGGCAGCATACGCGATTGTCTCCCTGGTGCACTTTCGTGTCTCCCCGCTGCACTTTCGGCGTGTCGTTATCACCCGGGGGTGATTTCTCCCCCCTCCCGACCCGTGAGTGGCCCCGACGACCGCCCCGCCCTCGAATGTCCCCCCAGTGCACAATCTGCCCCGCGGCCCCATGACACCCTCTGCCGGATTGTCTCCCTGGTGCACAAACCGACGTGGTTTTATAACCCCCGGGCGATAACTGGGACCTCGCTTTATCACCCCGGGGTAATACTCCCAGCGCCTTCAAAACGCGCTGACCTGGGACGATGTGGAATCTCGCTCCCCCTCTAGAGCGTGTGCGCGCGTAATACCGGATCGCGCGGCCGTGATCAACCACCGACACGCCGCAGTCTGGGGCCGGGGCTCCGGCCGTGTTCGCGGCCGACTGCGGGCCGGGCACGGAGGTGGCGGGCCAGGCTTCGCGTGCGGGTCCGCGCGCCAGCTGCGGACCGTAGGCGGCAGCAGCGGCTCTGAGTCTCGGGTGGTACCGGCCGTGACGATCAAAAGCGAGGAAGCGTGGCCGGTGCCGGTGGGCAGTTCCGCCGCCCGGCCCTGAGGGCCGTTTGGCTACGGTACCTCCGCACGCCGGAATTCGAACTTTCCGATATCTGAGGTACCGTTCTGTAGCTCGGGCCGCCAACTTCCCAATTCGTTATTCCTCGCGTGAGTGGTGGGAACCGAATTTAAGGGCTGACCTTGCATCAAAAGCCGCGCCCAGCCCAAGTGGTTGGGGGTGTCCCGTGTTTCCGCCAACGGTACATGCTGCATCAATCTGATGCATGCACTACACTGGAACTCACACGAACGAGCGACCCCCACCCCTCGTAGCCAGCCCGGCCCGCGCCAGCGGGCCCCAAGGTCCTGGAGGCGCAGCCGGAGGGACCGTCAGACGGGGGAGCGCAGCGGACCCGCCCAGGAGTGCGAAGCACTCCCCAACTCCCGCACTGGAGGCCCCACTAGCCGCACCGTCAGACCCGAGCAGCCCGCCCGCGCATCGCGCGGGCAGCCGGGCGCGCAGCGGCCGGCCCCACTGCCTCCTGCTGCGCAGCAGGAGGGAGGCGCCCACGCTCCGCGTGGGCAAAGGGAGCGCAGCGACCGCCCCGCTTGCACATCGCGCAGCGATGTGGTACCCGCGCCGGTCTCGTATACACAAATGAAGCGGCCGCCGATAGGGGGGGTGTTGT
>NZ_JBHXSC010000086.1:0-26170 GCF_042716505.1 Streptomyces sp. NPDC058674 | reverse complement strand
CCCCGTTACCCCGCCCGTCGGCCCCCGGCGCACCGCCGGCTAACCCCGGGGGTCCGTCCTACCCCCCCCACCGGGCCCGTCGCCGGAACGTTCCGGCGACGGGCGCGCCGCATCCACGGATACCCTTGACCGGTGACCGACGCCCAAGAGACCGCAGCAGACCTGCGCACCACCACCGGGGGCGGCCCCCCGGACGACGAATCTCCGTCCGATGGGCCGCCGATCCCCCTGCTCGAACCCCGCGAGGGGATTCCCCCCGTGGCCGCCGACGCGGAAGCCCTCGCCCGCGTGGTCGCGGCCTTCGCCGCGGGCACCGGACCCGTCGCCGTGGACGCCGAGCGCGCCTCCGGATACCGCTACGGGCAGCGCGCGTACCTGGTCCAGCTGCGCCGCGAGGGGGCCGGCTCCGCACTGGTCGACCCGGTGGGCTGCCCCGACCTCTCCGCCCTGGGCGAGGCCCTGTCCGGCACCGAGTGGATCCTGCACGCCGCCAGCCAGGACCTGCCGTGCCTGCGCGACATAGGCATGGCCCCCACCTCCCTGTTCGACACCGAGCTGGCCGGCCGCCTGGCCGGCTTCGCCCGGGTCGGCCTCGGCGCCATGGTCGAGAACGTGCTGGGCTACGCGCTGGAGAAGGGCCACTCCGCCGTCGACTGGTCCACCCGCCCCCTTCCCGAGCCGTGGCTGCGCTACGCCGCCCTGGACGTGGAGCTGCTGGTCGACCTGCGGGACGCGCTGGAGAAGGAGCTCGACCGGCAGGGCAAGCTGGACTGGGCCCGCCAGGAGTTCGACGCCATCGCCGCCGCCCCGCCCGCCCCGCCGCGCAAGGACCCGTGGCGCCGCACGTCCGGCATGCACAAGGTGCGCCGGCGCCGGCAGATGGCCGTCGTACGGGAGCTGTGGGAGGCCCGGGACCGGATCGCGCAGCGGCGCGACGTCTCCCCCGGCAAGGTGCTGGGGGACGCCGCGATCGTGGAGGCGGCGCTCGCGCTGCCGCTGAACGCGCAGGCCCTGTCCGCGCTGCCCGGCTACGGACAGCGGATGGGCCGGCGCCAGCTGGACCAGTGGATGGCCGCCGTGGACCGGGCGAAGGCGCTGCCCGAGAGCGAGCTGCCGCAGCCGGGCGCGAACCAGGCCGGCCCGCCGCCGCCGCGCTCCTGGGCGGACAAGGACCCGGCGGCCGCGGCGCGGCTGTCCGCGGCCCGCGCCGCCGTGTCGGCGCTGGCGGAGGGGCTGAACCTGCCGCAGGAGAACCTGATCTCCCCGGACACCGTCCGCCGGCTGTGCTGGGAGCCGCCCGAGCGCCTCGACGCGGACACGGTCTCCGAGACCCTCGCGGGCCACGGCACCCGCCCGTGGCAGATCGAACAGGTGACACCGGCGCTCGTGACGGCCCTCGCCGCGACCGCGACCGCCTGACCGCACCCGCACCCGCACCCGCACCCGCACCCGCACCCGTGACGAAAGCCCCCGGCCGACCGGCCGGGGGCTTTGTTACGCGCTCATGACACCAGCACCTTTTGAACACGCTCAAGAATCGCTAGGTTCTGAACATGATCAAAACCGGGTACGGGGAATGGATCGCCGACTTCGAGGCGGAGCGCGGGCGCCGGGCGGCGCTGGGCGATCCGTACTGGGCGCGCGGCGCGCGGCTGCCACCGGAGGTCGTCCGCTCGGTCCAGAAGTTCCAGGTGGGTGAGGACGGCGACGGCTCGGCGCTGATCGGCAAGGCGCGGCGCGCGGGTGACGCGACCTACACGGAAGCCGTCCGGATGTTCGTGGCCGAGGAGCAGAACCACGCCAGGATGCTGGCGCTGCTGCTGGCAGCCGGGGGCGCGCCGACCCTGGAGGGGCACTGGAGCGACGCCGCCTTCGTGCGGCTGCGCCGACTGACGGGACTGAGGCTGGAACTGCTGGTCCTGATGGTCGCCGAGGTGGTCGCACTGCGGTACTACCGGGCGCTGCGCGACGGCTCGCCCGACCCGCTGGCCGCGGAGGTGGCGGGCCGGCTGCTGGCGGACGAGGAGCGGCACGTGCCCTTCCACTGCCGGCGGTTGCGCGAGGGCCTGGCGCCGCTCCCCCGGCCCGCCCGCCGGGCGGTGGCGGCCGGGTGGCGGGCGCTGCTCGGGGGCGCCGCGGTGCTGGTCGCCGTGGACCACGGGCCGGCCCTGCGCACGCTGGGCGTCGGGCGCCTGGCGTTCGCGGCGGACGTGCACCGCTCCTCGGCGGCCGTGGCCGCGGCCATGGCGGACGGCCCGGCGCCCGGACCGGCGGTGGCCGCGGGCGCCGCAGTGTGACCTTCGCCGCTCCTCCCGGTGGGGGTGTGCACATGGGTTACCCGCAAGTAGCATGGGCGAGGTGAGCGCGCGCTCAGCGTCATCCGCCGAGCGCGCTCCCGCGCAGCAGTGCACACCCGCACCTGGAGGAGAGCCAACGTGCCTCGTACCGTCAGGGACGTCGTCTTCGTCGACGGCGTCCGCACCCCGTTCGGCAAGGCGGGCCCGAAGGGCATCTACCACGAGACCCGGGCCGACGACCTCGTCGTGAAGGCGATCCGGGAGCTGCTGCGCCGCAACCCGGACCTGGACCCCAAGAAGATCGACGAGGTCGCCATCGCCGCGACCACGCAGATCGGCGACCAGGGCCTCACGCTGGGCCGTACGGCCGGCATCCTCGCGGGCCTTCCGCAGTCCGTCCCGGGCTACTCCATCGACCGCATGTGCGCCGGCGCGCTGACCGCCGTCACCGCCGTCGCCGGCGGTGTGGCCTTCGGTGCGTACGACGTCGCCCTCGCCGGCGGTGTCGAGCACATGGGCCGCCACCCCATGGGCGAGGGCGTGGACCCGAACCCGCGCTTCGTCTCCGAGAAGCTGGTCGACGAGTCCGCCCTCTTCATGGGCATGACCGCCGAGAACCTGCACGACCGGTACCCGACGATCACCAAGCTCCGCGCCGACGAGTACGCCGTGCGCTCGCAGGAGAAGGCCGCCAAGGCGTACGCCGACGGCAAGATCCAGCAGGACCTGGTCCCGATCTCGGTGCGCAACACCAACGAGGCGGCCGGTGAGACGGGCTGGGGCCTGGTCACCACCGACGAGCCGATGCGCCCGGGCACCACGCTGGAGAACCTGGCCGGCCTGAAGACCCCCTTCCGTACGCACGGCCGGGTCACCGCGGGCAACGCCGCCGGTCTCAACGACGGCGCGACCGCCGCGATCATCGCCTCCGAGGACTTCGCCCGGGAGAACAACCTCCCGGTCAAGATGCGCCTGGTCTCGTACTCCTTCGCGGGCGTCGAGCCGGAGGTCATGGGCTACGGCCCGATCCCGGCCACCGAGAAGGCCCTCGCGCAGGCCGGTCTGACGATCGACGACATCGGCCTCTTCGAGGTCAACGAGGCCTTCGCCGTGCAGGTGCTGGCCTTCCTGGAGCACTACGGCATCGCCGACGACGACTCCCGCGTGAACCAGTACGGCGGGGCCATCGCCTTCGGCCACCCCCTCGCCTCCTCGGGCGTGCGCCTGATGACGCAGCTGGCCCGCCAGTTCGAGGAGCAGCCCCACGTCCGCTACGGCCTGACCACCATGTGCGTCGGCTTCGGCATGGGCGCCACGGTCATCTGGGAGAACCCGAACTTCAACGCCGAGGGAGACTCCAAGTGAGCACCACCGCTGAGCTCCTGAAGGGCGCGGCCGAGCTGTTCCCGGACGAGGTCGTCACGCAGGCGCACGTACGCCACCTCGACCTGCCGTTCGGCGCGGGGCGCTTCGCGCTCGTCACGCTGGACAACGGCCTGGACCACACCAAGCCGACCACCTTCGGCCCGCAGTCCCTCGCCAACCTGAACGCGGCGATCGACCAGGTCGAGCAGGAGGCCATCGCCGGCTCCATCGTCGGCGCGGGCATCACCGGCAAGCCGTTCATCTTCGCGGTCGGCGCCGACCTCAAGGGCGTCGAGCTGCTGAAGAAGCACGACGAGGCGCTCGCCATCGGCAAGGGCGGCCACGACGTCTTCAAGCGGCTGTCGGCCCTCGCGGTCCCGACCTTCGCCTACTACAACGGCGCGGCGATGGGCGGCGGCGTCGAGGTCGGCCTGCACTGCACCTACCGCACCGTCTCCAAGGCCATCCCGGCCTTCTCCCTCCCCGAGGTCTTCCTCGGCCTGGTTCCCGGCTGGGGCGGCTGCGCCCTGCTGCCGAACCTGATCGGGGCGGACCGCGCGGTCTCGGTGATCATCGAGAACTCGCTCAACCAGAACAAGCAGCTGCGCGGCAAGCAGGTCTTCGACCTGGGCATCGCGGACGCGCTGTTCGAGGGCGCCGACTTCCTGGAGCAGTCGCTCCTCTGGACCGCGAACGTCCTGAACGGCACCACCGAGGTCGTACGCGCCGACGTGGACCGCGGCGAGGCCTGGGACGCGGCGGTCGCCCGCGGCCGCTCCGTCGCGGACTCCAAGGTGCACGGCGCGGCCCCGGCGGCCTACCGTGCGCTGGAGATCATCGAGGCGGCCAAGGACGGGGACCTGCAGAAGGGCTTCGACGCCGAGGACACCGCGCTCGCGGACCTCATCATGGGCGGCGAACTGCGCTCGGGCATCTACGCCTTCAACCTGGTCCAGAAGCGCGCCAAGCGCCCGGCCGGCGCCCCGGACAAGTCCCTGGCCCGCCCGGTCACCAAGGTCGGCGTCGTCGGCGCGGGCCTGATGGCCTCGCAGCTGGCGCTGCTCTTCCTGCGCCGCCTGGAGGTGCCGGTGGTCCTCACCGACATCGACCAGGAGCGCGTCGACAAGGGCGTGGACTACGTCCGGGCCGAGATCCAGAAGCTGCTCGGCAAGGGCCGCATCAACCAGGACAAGGCCAACCGCCTGGCCGCCCTGGTGAGCGGCGTCCTGGACAAGGCCGAGGGCTTCGCCGACGCGGACTTCATCATCGAGGCCGTCTTCGAGGAGATGTCCGTCAAGCAGAAGGTGTTCGCGGAGGTCGAGGCGGTCGCCCCGGCGCACGCGATCCTCGCCACCAACACCTCCTCGCTGTCGGTGTCCGAGATGGCGTCCAAGCTCCGCCACCCGGAGCGCGTGGTCGGCTTCCACTTCTTCAACCCGGTCGCGATCCTCCCGCTGCTGGAGATCGTCCGCGGCGAGCAGACCGACGACGCCTCGCTGGCCACGGCCTTCGGTGTGGCGCGGAAGCTGAAGAAGACCGCGGTCCTCACCAAGGACGCCCCGGCGTTCGTCGTGAACCGCATCCTGACCCGCTTCATGGGCGAGATCCAGAACGTCATCGACGAGGGCACCCCGGTGGCCACCGCCGAGAAGGCCATCGAGCCGCTCGGCCTGCCGATGTCCCCGCTGGTGCTGCTGGAGCTCGTCGGCCCGGCGATCGGTCTGCACGTCTCCGAGACCCTCAACCGCGCCTTCCCGGAGCGCTTCACCGTCTCCCCGAACCTGGCGGCCGTCGTCAAGGCCGGCAAGCGCGGCTTCTACGTCTACGATTCCGGCAAGCCGGAGCTGGACCCCGAGGTCGCCGCGCTCCTGGTGCAGGGTGACTCCGTCCTGACCGAGGAGCAGGTCCGCGACCGCGTCCTGGACGCGGTGGCGCAGGAGATCGGCCTGATGCTGGAGGAGGGTGTCGTGGCCGAGGCCCAGGACATCGACCTGTGCCTCATCACCGGCGCCGGCTGGCCCTTCCACCTGGGCGGCATCACGCCGTACCTGGACCGCGAGGGCGTCTCGGAGCGGGTGAACGGCAAGAAGTTCCTCGCCCCCGGCGTTGCGAGCGTCCCGGCCTAGGGACCGCGGACGGCGCCTGGGACCCGACCGGTCCGGCGCACGGCGCGACGCGTGCACGGCGGGCGTCCGCCCCCCTCGGGGGGCGGGCGCCCGCCGCCGTGTGAGAGCCTCCTGGCCGGGGGCCGACGCAGGAGCCGGACGGCTCCGATGACAGAATGCCGGACATGGCGGACAATCAACTACTTTTCAGTCGACGCACCCTGCTGTTCGCGGGCGGCGTCGTCGCCGCCGGAACAGCCGTCGGCAGCCTGGTCTGGGAGCGCGGCCCCGAGACGGGCGGCGAGGAGGAGCACACCTCTCCGATCGCGGGCGAATTCGACATACGGTCGGGCACCGAGCTCCTCGCCCCGACCCGGCTCTTCAACACGACGGGCCCGCAGTCTTTCGCCTTCGACGACGCGAACGGACTGATCTTCACCCTCCAGACCCTCCAGGCCGGCATCCGCCTCTCCGACGAGGACGAGCCGGTGGACGCGGACGGCCGCAAGGGCGCCGGGGATATGTGCCTGACCCGGCTGACCTCCGCCGGGAAAGTCACCGGGCACATGTATCTGCGCGGTTTCGGCCACGGCATTTCCTTCGCGGTGGAACCGGTGGGCAAACGCACGTACCTGTGGGTGGAGGGCAGAGCCGACCCGAAGACCGGTTACGGCCGCTCGGTCGCGCGCACGCCGTTCAAGGACGGCGCCATCCTCGACAGCTCCGACCCGGCGGTGACGCACTACGATCCGGTCCCCGGCGCGTCCGACGTGTCCCCCTCCCTCGACCTGGCCGGCGGGCGGGTACTGGTGAGCTACGAAGAGGACGACGAACAGCGATTCGCCGTATACCAAATGGTGGACTTCCTCGCCGGGCACACGGAATCCGCACAGTTCGTCAAGGCGGGCGTACAGGTGCGGGAAGAGGAATGGTTCCAGGGCTGCGCGCTGTACGGGAACTTCATCTACGTGCTCACCGGGAACCCGTACACGGACAAAAAAGGCGACAACCCCCGGAAATCCGGGGGGAATACCTTCATCTCCGCGATCGACGTGCTGACCGGAAAGCCCCAGGGCCGTCAGCGCGTGACCGTGGCGCCGGATCTCCCGTACCGGGAGCCGGAGGGAATGGCCGTCACCCTGGCCGGGGCCCGGCCGGGATTGTGCATCGGCTTTTCCGTGAAAAACGAAGATCGTCGTGAACTGACGCTGTATCGCTTCACCGGTTGAGACGCCCCCGCGAAGGCGAAGACCCGTCATCTTTATGTGACGAAGCTCCCGTTACCCGCGGGTGTCCCCTACCCGGGAGTCACCCCAAGCATTGAGCTGAGGTTCACCTGCAGTTCTGGAGTGGTCCATAAGGCTGCTTATACTACTCCGACACTTCACGGGATTCACATACCTCCATGGGGGAGGCACCGCACCATGGGCTCCAAGCGACGCCAGGCCGTTCTCGGCATCCTGATCACCGCCGGGCTCATCCTGAGCTTCGTCGGCATGATGGCCGCCGTCGCGCTCGCCTCCCTCCCCCTCTTCGCGTACTGCGCCGCGGGCAGCTACGTCTGCGACCTGCTGCTCCACAACACCGAGTCGACGACCCTGGAGCGGCTGCGCGATTCCCGCTTCGGCCTCACCATGCGCTTCCTCATCCGGCAGTTCCTGCTGCTCGGCCTGTGCGGAGCCATCGCCGACATCGAGTCCTTCGTGGCCCAGATGACCACCATCGGGCTGCTGCTGCTCTTCATCCTCCAGCTCGCGTACGGCGCGCTCCTCAAGCACGTGCGCAAGATGCGCAACGAACTGCCCTTCACCACCCGCGGGCTGGACCTGGAAGCGCTCGGCATCCGCCGCATGCCGCACCCGTTCCTGGTCGACAAGCACGTCCGCAAGACCCTGCACCTGGACATCCCGCTGATGGCCGGCTCCCTCGCCACCATCGCGACCGAGGACTGGCGCTGGGTCACGTACGGCATGATCACCACGGTCTTCCTCGGCTACTTCTCCCTGCTGGTGCTGGTGCCCGACGCGCGCAACGCGCTCAAGCTGCCCACCACCGACGAGGCCCTGGACGAGCTCAACCACCAGCTGGCCGAGTACCGCCCCCAGATCGCGCTCTACTTCACCTTCGCCGCCATATCCAAAGACTTCATGTACCAGGTGAACATGTGGCTGGAGTCCCTGGAGGAGCTGGACCTGCGGCCCGTCATCGTGCTGCGGGAGCGGGCCACCCTGCGCCACCTGGACGCCACGCCCATCCCCGTCATCTGCGTCCCCAAGGCCGACAACCTCGCGCGGATCGAGATGAACGAACTCCGCGTCGTCCTCTACCCCGGCAACGCGGGCAAGAACGTGCACATGCTCCAGCGCGCCGAGGTCAAGCACGTCTTCATCGGCCACGGCGACAGCGACAAGCTCGCGAGCAGCAACCGGGTCAGCAAGGTCTTCGACGAGATCTGGGTGGCCGGACGCGCCGGACGCGACCGCTACGAGCGGATCAAGCACGCGGTGACCCACAACCAGATCGTCGAGGTCGGCCGGCCCCAGCTCATGCCGCTGCACCGCTGGACCGGCAAGGTCGCGGGGCCGCTGCCCACCGTCATCTACGCCCCCACCTGGGAGGGCTGGACCGACGACGCCTGCTACACCTCGGTCATCCCGGCCGGCGAGAAGCTGATCCGGGCCCTGCTCGACCACGAGCAGGAGATCCGGATCATCTACAAGCCGCACCCGCTGACCGGGTCGCGCTCCGCCGAGGCGGCCGCCGCGCACCGCCGCGTCATCGCCCTCCTCCAGGAGGACAACGCCCGGCGCTTCGGCCGCAACGCCACCGACTCCAAGGCCGCCGCCAAGAAGCTCGCCCGGATCGACAAGCGCATCGCGGAGCTCTCCGAGCGCGGCGTCCGCTCCAAGTACCCGGACCTCACCGAGGAGGAGCGGACCGCCCGTATCCGGCGGAGCCGCAACCAGGCAGCGACCCTGTACTGGAGCGCGATCCCGGACTCCGCGCACCACGTGGTGACCGAGCGGATTCCGGCCCTGTACGACTGCTTCAACCAGTCCGACCTGCTCATCGGCGACATGTCGAGCGTCGTCTCCGACTTCGTCGCGACCCTGAAGCCCTACGCGATCTTCAACCTCGACGGCCTGCCCGACGACCAGTTCCGCAACGAACAGCGGACGGCGTACGCCTCGTACCTGCTGGACACCGAGTGCAACGGCCTGAGCACCGCCATCGAGGCCATGCTCGAACCCCGCGAGGACGTCATGGCGCCCTACCGGGAGCAGCTCAAGGAGTACCTCCTGGGACAGGAGTACCCCCCGTCCGGCGTCCGCTTCAACGCCGCAGCCAACGACCTGTACCGGCGGGGGATGCTCGATTTCCCCGTGGAGCACTCGGTACCGACGCACCTGCCCGCGTAACCGGTCCTCCGCGGAACCCTCTTGCCGCACCCTCCCCCTGCAAGGAAGAAGGAGACTTTGTCCTCCAGTGCCACACCGCGCCGCACCGTTGCCGTCGTACTGGCCGGTGGCACCGGTCAGCGCATCGGTCTAGAGATACCGAAGCAGCTGCTCAAGATCGCCGGGAAGCCGATCCTCGAGCACACCCTGCACATCTTCGAGACCGCTCCGGACGTCGACGACGTCATCCTGCTGATGACGCCCGCGTACGTGGAGGACGCGCAGCGCATCGTGGACCGGGCCGGCCTGGGCAAGGTCACCCGCGTGCTGGCCGGCGGGTCGACCCGCAGCGAGACCACCCGCATCGCGATCCGGGCCGCGGCCGAGGGCCTGGCCCCCGGTGAGGACGTCAACCTGCTCTTCCACGACGCGGTCCGCCCGCTGCTCTCGCAGCGCGTGGTCAAGGAGTGCGTCGAGGCGCTGGAGAACTACCGGGCCGTCGACGTGGCCATCCCCTCCTCCGACACCGTCATCGTGACCCGTACCCACGGCGGCGACGGCGAGTTCATCACGGAGGTGCCCGACCGCTCCCGGCTGCGCCGCGGCCAGACCCCGCAGGGCTTCCGCCTCTCCACCATCCGCGCCGCCTACGACCGCGCCGAGGCCGACCCGTCCTTCCAGGCCACCGACGACTGCTCGGTCGTGGTCAAGTACCTGCCGGACGTCCCGGTGCACGTGGTGCAGGGCGACGAGTACAACATGAAGGTGACGCAGCCCGTCGACGTCTTCATCGCCGACAAGCTCTTCCAGCTCGCCTCCCACAACGCGCCCGCGCACGCCGACGAGGCCGCCTACCGCGAGCAGCTGACCGGCAGGACCCTCCTCGTCTTCGGCGGCTCGTACGGCATCGGCGCCGACATCGCGCGCATCGCCGAGGGCTTCGGGGCCCGCGTCTTCGCCCTGGGCCGCTCCACGACCGGCACCCACGTCGAGAACGTCGACCACGTCGAGGAGGCCCTCGCCCGGGCCTACGCCGAGACCGGCCGCATCGACTACGTCGTGAACACCGCGGGCGTGCTGCGCGTCGGCCGCCTCGACGCGACCGACAACGACACGGTCCGCGAGGCGCTGGAGGTCAACTACCTCGCCCCGGTGAACATCGCCCGCGCCTCGTACAAGTACCTGAGCGAGACCGGGGGCCAGCTGCTGCTGTTCACCTCCAGCAGCTACACGCGCGGCCGCGCCGAGTACAGCCTGTACTCCTCCACCAAGGCCGCCATGGTCAACCTGACGCAGGCGCTCGCCGACGAGTGGGCCGGCGACGGCATCCGCGTCAACTGCGTGAACCCCGAGCGGACCGCCACCCCGATGCGGACCAAGGCCTTCGGCCAGGAGCCCTCCGGCTCCCTGCTGACCTCCGAGTCGGTGGCGCTCAGCTCCCTGGACGTCCTGCTGTCCGAGATGACCGGCCACGTCATCGACGTGCGCAAGCAGGACCCGACGTCCTCGCCCGCGCAGCGGTCCGCCTTCGAGGCGGCCCTGGCGTCGGTGCTCACCCAGACCGCCGGTGAGCAGGAGGTCTAGCCATGGCGTACGCACCCGGACAGCCCCGGGGCGGCCGTCCCCGCGTCTTCGTCGCGGGCGACTCCACCGCCGTGAGCCGCCCGCACGGATACCTGCCGATGGCGGGCTGGGCGCAGGCCCTGCCGCTGTTCCTCGGCGACGCCGTCGAAGTCGTCAACTGCGCCCGTGCCCGCGCGAGTTCCAAGAGCTTCCGGGAACGCGGGCGCCTCCAGTGGATACTGGACACCATCGCCCCGGGCGACTACCTGCTGTTCGGTTTCGCCCAGATCGACGCGAAGGCCGACCCCGGGCTGCACACCGATCCGTTCTCCACCTACGGAGAGCACATGGCCGCGTACGTGCACGGGGCGCGGGAGCGGCAGGCCCATCCGGTGGTCGTCCTGCCGTACGAGCTGCGCAGGATCGACGCGCACGGGAACGTGACGCGCTCGCTCGGCGACTACCCGCTCGCCGCCCGGCGACTGGCCGAGGACGAGCACGTACCGCTCGTCGACCTGTACGGCCAGAGCCTGGAGTGGTGGGAGGAGCTGGGGCCCGAGGCCTCCAAGCGCGCCTTCACCTACCTGCGGCCGGGCGAGCCCGTCCAGAAGAACGTCCAGGACGGGGACAACGTGCACCTGCGGGCCGAGGGCGCGATCGAGTGCGCCCGGTTCGTCGTGCGCAGCCTGCTGGAGCAGGGCGTCATCCCCTCCCACTGGGGAGGGGACCTCGACCGCCGCCGGTTCTCGTACGACGAGATGGGCTGGCTGGACGAGGAGACGTTCGAGCGCCAGACCGAGTCCCGTGTGTCCGAGTTCCCCGTCTCGTAGGGAGTCCCGCCCGTGTTCCTGCTCTGCCGCGGCCGCGCCGTGGGCGGCGACCCGTCCCTGGGCGTCGTCTTCGCCGGCCTGTACAGTTCGGCCGATCCCCGGGCCGGTGTGGCCCCGGGCGACACCCTGGAGATCGGCGTGTCCGTGGCGCCCGACCAGGGGGCGTCGCGCGGCTGCGCGTACCTGATGGAAGGGCCGCTCACCGAGGCGGCCGAGATCGTCGGGGTGCAGGGCCTGGAGTACTTCCCCCGCCAGCGCTGGTTCCGGGTCCGGGCGGAGGCCGGCGAGAGCAGCACGGGCGTCCTGCGCCTGCGGATCGGCGCGGCGACCTCCGCGCACCGCGTCCGGCCCCAGTTCTCGGTGGGCGTCCCGGACGCCACCGGGCGCAAGCTGGTGCGTACGGGCAAGCTCTCGGGTGAGGCGCTGCCGCTGCGGACCGCGGCCGCCCGGGGCCTGCGCATCACGGCCGAGACGGGCGGTACGGGCGCGGTCAACGTCCTGTCGGCGCTCCCCGCGGGCAGCACGGTGGTCTCGGTGACGCAGCCTCGGACGGGCTCCGCGCAGGTGTCGTACGACGGCTGGGTCACCTACACCCCCTCCCCCGGCTTCAGCGGCCACGACCGGTTGGAGTACACGGTGGCCACGCCGGACGCCGCGAAGCTGACCTCGCACGTGAACGTCTTCGTGGGCGCGCCGGGGCAGACCCCGGGCGTGCTCCCGGAGCGCCCCGCGGACGTGGCCTTCCGGCCCTGGCAGTGGCCCGAGCTCACAGGGGAGATGCCGTGGCCGGCCCCCGTCGCAGCAGTCCGTGCGGAACCGACGAGGATCACAGGATCATGAACATCAAGGACGTGACGGTCGCGCTGCGGGTCTGCAACCAGGCCGCGGCGCTCGACGACTGCCTGGGCTCCCTGGCCGCGCAGTCCCTCGGCACCGACCGCTTCGAGGTCATCGCCGTGGACGACGGGTCGACGGACGAGAGCGGCGAGGTGCTGGCCCGCGCGGCGCACCGCCATCCCGACTTCCTGCGCGTCGGGCGGGTGGCGCGCGGGCTGAGCCCGGCGGCGGCCCGCAACTGGGCGCTGAGCCAGGCGGTCGGACGGTACGTCATCTTCCTGGAGGCCGGGGACCGGCTGGCGCCGGACGCCCTGGCCCGGATGGTCGCCTCGGGCGACACGAACGAGGCCGACGTCGTCCTGGGCAAGCTGGAGAGCTCGGGCCGGCACACGGTGGCGACCTCGATGTTCCGCAAGAACCAGTCCCACACCGACGTGTACTCCTCCCGCGCCTACTGGTCGCTGACCCCGGACAAGCTCTTCCGTACCAGCCTGGTCCAGCGGCGCGGCCTGGCCTTCCCCACCGACATGCCGATCGGCGACGACCAGGCCTTCACCGCCGCCGCGTACATCGGTGCGGACAACGTCTCTGTGGTCGGCGACCGCACCTGTGTCGTCAAGGGCCCTTCGCAGGCGGCGCCGGCGAGCCTGCCGGACCGGGTCGCCCTGGTCTCGCGGATGCTGGCGCTGGTCGGCTCGCAGCTCCCGGAGGGACCGCGCCGGGACCGGCTGCACGCGCGGCACCTGGAGGTCGAGCTGGCCAAGGCGACCGCGGCCGCGCTGCTGACCGACACGGACCAGGCGGAGCGCGAGCAGGCGCTGTGGGGCGCGGCGGAACTGCTCCGCTCGCAGGTCTCGCCCGGGGCGCTGGCGCTGCTGCCGCGGATGCTGGCGGTGCGGTACGCGCTGCTGGCGCGCGGCCACGCCCCCGAGGCCCAGGCGATCGCCGCCTTCGAGGCGGACAAGGACCGGCCAGGCGTGCGCAAGACCGTGGAGAACGGCCGGGTCTTCACCACGCTGCCGTTCTTCCGTGACCCGCGGGTCGCCCTGCCGGACGAACTGTTCGAGATCACCGATGACATGACGGTCAGTCACGCGTTGCAGAAGGTGCGGTGGGACGGACCGGCGCTGGTCCTGGAGGGGTACGGCTTCTTCGAGCAGCTGTCGACCAAGGAGCGGGCCACCCGGGTGGTGCTGCGGGAGCGCACGAGCGGTGTCTGCGAGAGCTTCGCCACGACCGCCCGCCGCGACGACACCCTGACCAACGCCAAGGGGAACCCCCGGGCCATGGGCCGCTTCTCGGCCCGGATCAACCTGGCGCACGCGTCCGACGGCTGGCCGGTCCCCCCGGGGAACTGGGACCTCCACCTCGCGGTGTCCTTCGAGGGCGTGACCCGGGAGGTGCGGCTCGGGCCGCGCCGCGGCGACGACGTGGACACGACGGCCCGGCGGCCGGTGGTGGTGGCTCCGGCGCCCGGCGCGCCGGGCTCCGAGCTCGTGGCGTCCGCGTACTACACGAAGTCCGGCGGACTCAGCGTGGAGGTCGCGCAGCGCCGGCCGCTGCCGGACGCCGGCTGACGTCCGCCCGCCCGCTCACCCGGCCGGACGGGCGAGCGGACGGACCGGGGCGGGGCGGACGGACCGGGCGGCTCAGGCCCGCTGCCAGGGGCCGAAGACGAGGCCTTCGGCGGCGGTGTCCTGGCGTGTCACCGCCAGGGCCCCGTCGCGGTCGAGGGCCGCCACCACGATGCGGCCCGCGGCGTCGACGGCCACCTGGGGGGCGCGCAGCCCCCGGCCGCCGAGGCCGGCCCACCAGGTGCCGTACCCCTCGTTCTCGCTGACGTAGGCGGTGAGTTCGATGTCGCCCTCCCCGCCGTTCTGCGCGAGGACCGTGCAGTCGTAGCCGCCTATGACGGCCCGTCCGACACCGGGGGCGCCCCGGCCGCCCGCGCCGCCGAGTCCGATCATGCCGCTCTGCACCCCCGGCTGCCCGGCTCGCCAGGCGACCAGGGAGTCGTCGCCGGGGTAGCGCCAGAAGTACGTGGCCCTGCGCGGGCCCGTCTCGCAGCCGGCCGGGACGCCGGCCATCTGCGTGGCGACGCGGTCCGCGAGGTGGAACTGCCCCTGGGCGGAGCCCACCCACCGGTCGATGCCGGCCGGCCCCGAGGCGAGGACCTCCAGTCGGCCGCCCGCGGGCATCACCGCGGTGATGCCCCCCGGGTAGGGGTCGGGCGCGATCTGCTTCCACCCGCCCCACGTGCCCTGGGCGTTGCGGCTGCGGCGCACGATGCCGCCCAGGCGCAGGGAGACGATGACGTGCACGGTTCCGGAGCGCTGGTTGACGACGATGCGCGGCGGGCAGACCGGTGCGTCGCCCTCCGGGCCGCCGCGTACGCCGGGGGCGCCGAGGCCGCGCCAGTCCGTCAGTCCGCGGCCGGACTGGAACTGCGTGGCAACGGCGATTTCCGGCCTGCCGGAGCCGTCCGCGGGCGTGCGGAGCGTAACGAAATGGATGTAGCCCTCATGGCTCTGCGCCATGGCCGCGGCTCCGGTCCAGCCGGGGACCGACAGCACCTCCGGGCCCGTCCAACCCGTGGCGGGATAGGCCGCCTCGGTCCAGCGGAGCAGTCCCCGCGCCGCGCACGCATAGGCCGTCAGACGGCCGTCGCCCCCTCTGAACAGCCACTTTCCGGTGGGGGCCGCGGGGAGGCCGGGGCCGGGCCCCGCCGGTGCGGCCTGGTGCGCCCCGGGAGCCGGATGGGCGGCCCGGCTACCGCCCCTGCCTCGGTTCACGACGCCGTCCGTCCTTCCGCCATGTGCTGTTCGCGGTGGGCGCTTCCACTCCGGTTCACCCCCGGGAGTGCCCACTCGAAAGTCTGTCTATTATTCATCTTCATCTATAGCAGAAGGGCTCTGCCTCCATGACCGACCAGCCCGCTGCCTCCCCCCGCACCAGCCGGCGCAAGCCGCGTCGCGGCAAGCGCGTCCTGTGGATCGTTCTCCTGTCGGTGGCAGTGCTGGTCCTCGCCGTCGGCGGCGCGGGATGGTGGATGTACAGCAGCCTCAACAGCAACATCTCCAGCGTCGACCTGGACCGGGCGATCGGCGACGACCGGCCGCAGAAGGTGGTCACCGGAGCGCAGAACGTCCTGGTGCTCGGTTCCGACTCCCGCGCGGGGGCCAACGGCGACCTCGACCGCGGGGACGTCAGCGGCGCCCGCTCCGACACCACGATGCTCGTGCACATACCCGAGGGCCGGTCCAAGGCCACCGCGGTCAGCATCCCGCGCGACACCCTGGTGGACCGGCCCGAGTGCAAGGGCGACGGCGGCAAGACGGTCCCCGCGCAGAAGCGGGCCATGTTCAACAGCATCTACAGCACCGGCGGTCCGGCCTGCGTGGTCAAGACCGTCGAGGCGATGTCCCACATCCGCGTGGACCACTTCGTCGAGGTGGACTTCGCCGGCTTCAAGGGTCTCGTCGACGCGCTCGGCGGAGTGACCGTCACGCTGGACAAGCCGATGACGGGCGCCAAGGGCGGTCTGAAGCTGGACGCGGGCACCCACCGGCTGGACGGCACCGACTCGCTGAAGTTCGTCCGCACCCGCTACGGCTACGGCGACGGCAGCGACTTGGGGCGCATAGGCCTCCAGCAGCAGTTCATGCTGGCGATGCTCTCCGAGATCAAGAAGCAGGACGCGCTCGGCAACCCGGCCCGGCTCTACAAGCTCGCGGACGCCGGCACCAAGTCGCTGACCACCGACTCCGACCTCGCCTCGCTCACCGCGCTCTCCGACTTCGCGAAGAGCATGAAGAACGTGAACCCGGAGACCATGGAGACCGTCATGCTGCCGGTCGCCTACGACAAGGTGGACCGCAACCGCGTCGTCGTGGCCCAGCCGCAGGCGGACCAGCTCTGGGCGGCCCTGCTCAAGGACGAGAAGATCCCGGCCTCGGCGAAGGACTCCCCCGCCAAGGGCTGACGGGAGCAGCATCCGCGGAGCCGGCCGTACGGGTGACCCGTACGGCCGGCTCCCGGCTTCCCCGGACTAGAACTTCGCGTCCGCGCCGGCCTTGCCGAGGCGGCTGTTGCGGCGTCCGTAGAGGAAGTAGACGACGATGCCGATCGCCATCCAGATCCCGAAGCGGATCCAGGTCTCGGCCGGCAGGTTGAGCATCAGCCAGAGGGAAGCCGCGATCGACAGGATCGGGACCACCGGCACCCACGGGGTGCGGAAGGCCCGGTGCAGGTCGGGGCGGGTCCGGCGCAGGACGATCACGCCGAGGGCGACCACCACGAAGGCGAACAGGGTCCCGATGTTCACCAGCTCCGCGAGCTTCTCCAGACTGGTGAAGCCCGCGACGACGGCGATGATCCCGCCGAGCAGCAGGGTCGCCCGGTACGGGGTGCGGTACTTGGGGTGGGTGACGGAGAAGACGCGCGGCAGCAGTCCGTCACGGCTCATCGCGAAGAACACCCGGGTCTGGCCGAGCAGCAGGATCATGCAGACGGTGATCAGACCGACGGACGCCCCGAGGCTGATGGCACCGGCGAAGAACGGCTGGTTCACGGATTTGAAGGCCTCGGCGAGCGGGGCGCTGGGCGACATCTGCGAGTACTTCTGCATGCCGGTGACCACCAGCGTCACGGCGACGTAGAGCACCGTGCAGATCAGCAGCGAGCCGAGGATGCCGCGCGGCATGTCCCGCTGGGGGTTCTTGGTCTCCTCGGCCGCGGTGGCCACCACGTCGAAGCCGATGAAGGCGAAGAAGATGAGAGAGGCCGCGGTGAAGATGCCCATGACGCCGAAGTTGGTGGGCGCGTAGCCGAAGAGCAGCTGGACCAGTGGCGCGTGCAGGCCGCCGCCCGCCTCCTGCGGCTGGGCCGGGGGGATGAACGGCGAGTAGTTGTCGGCCTTGATGAAGAACAGGCCCGCGATGATGACCAGCAGCACCACGGTGACCTTGATGGCGACCACGATCGCGGTGATCCGGGCCGACAGCTTCGTCCCGACGACCAGGACCGCGGTCAGCGCCAGGATCAGCAGGAAGGCCAGCAGGTCGAAGGTTCCCCCCGCGTCGGGTCCGGACAGCGCGACGGGCAGGTCCCAGCCGAGGTTGGTCTCCATGAGGTGACGCACGTACCCGGACCAGCCGACCGCCACGACGGCGGTGCCGAGCGCGAACTCCAGCACCAGGTCCCAGCCGATGATCCAGGCGGGCAGCTCGCCGATCGAGGCGTACGAGAAGGTGTAGGCGGAGCCGGCCACCGGCACGGTGGACGCGAACTCGGCGTAGCAGAGGGCCGCGAGGGCACAGACGACGCCCGCCGCCACGAAGGCGAGGGCGGTGGCGGGTCCGGCGTTGTTCCGGGCCGCGATGCCCGTGAGGACGAAGATGCCGGTGCCGATGATGACACCCACACCGAACACGGTCAGGTCCCAGGCGGAGAGCGACTTGCGGAGCGCGTGTTCCGGCTCCTCCGTGTCGCGGATGGACTGCTCCACCGTCTTGGTGCGGAAGGGGCTGTTCATATCCCTACTCACCGACGCACCTCCGAACAGGTGTCGACGCACGCGAACGGGCCGGGAGGCCCACCTCAAGGGTGATCTCCCGGCCCGTGACGTGCAACCGCGCGTCGACCGACCGGATCAGTCGACGGTGGCGGCCTGCTCGGTGTCGTAGCGCCCGTCGAGCTTCGCGACGAGGCCCGTGACCTGCCGCGCGATGTCCGGGGCGGTCAGCCCGATCTCGGCCAGGATCTCCTTGCGCAGCGCGTGGTCCAGGAAGCGCTGGGGGATGCCGAAGTCGCGCAGCGGTACGTCGACGCCCGCGTCCCGCAGGGCCTGCGACACGGCGGCGCCCACGCCGCCGGTGCGGCCGTTGTCCTCGACGGTGACGACGACGCGGTGGCCGTCGGCGAGCGGGGCCAGGGCCTCGTCCACCGGCTTGACCCAGCGGGGGTCGACGACGGTCGAGGTGATGCCCTGCTTGTCGAGCAGCGAGGCGATCTCCAGGCACATCGGGGCGAGCGCGCCGACCGAGACGATGAGTACGTCCGGTCGGGTGACCTCGGGGGCCGGGGTGCGCAGCACGTCCATGCCGCCGATGCGTCCGACGGCCGGGACCGCCGGGCCGACGACGCCCTTGGAGTAGCGCACGACGGTCGGGGCGTCCTGGACCGCGACGGCCTCGCGGAGCTGGGCGCGCAGCTGCTCGGCGTCGCGCGGGGCCGCGAGGCGCAGGCCGGGGACGACCTGGAGGATGGACATGTCCCACATGCCGTTGTGGGAGGCGCCGTCGTCACCGGTGACGCCGGCCCGGTCCAGGACGAAGGTCACCCCGCACTTGTGCAGGGCCACGTCCATGAGGACCTGGTCGAAGGCGCGGTTGAGGAAGGTGGCGTAGACCGCGAAGACCGGGTGCACGCCGCCGCTGGCCAGTCCCGCCGCGGAGGTGGCGCCGTGCTGCTCGGCGATCCCGACGTCGAAGATGCGGTCCGGGTAGGCGTCCGCGAACTTCTTGAGGCCCACCGGCTGGAGCATGGCCGCGGTGATCGCGACGATGTCCTCGCGCTCCCTGCCGAGCTTGACCATCTCGTCGGCGAAGACGGAGGTCCAGCTGGCCGCGGCGGTCTTGACCGGGAGGCCGGTGTCCGGGTGGATCACGCCGACCGCGTGGAAGCGGTCCGCCTCGTCCTGGACGGCCGGCTCGTAGCCGCGGCCCTTCTGGGTGAGGCAGTGCACGATGACGGGGCCGCCGAAGCGCTTGGCGCGCTGGAGGGCCGATTCCAGGGCCTCGATGTCGTGGCCGTCGATCGGGCCGACGTACTTGAGGCCGAGGTCCTCGAACATGCCCTGCGGGGCGATGAAGTCCTTGAGGCCCTTCTTGGCGCCGTGCAGGGTCTCGTACAGCGGCCTCCCGACGACCGGGGTGCGCTCCAGGAGGTCCTTGCCGCGGGCCAGGAAGCGCTCGTAGCCGTCCGTGGTGCGCAGGGTCGCCAGGTGGTTGGCGAGGCCGCCGATGGTGGGGCCGTAGGAGCGCTCGTTGTCGTTGACCACGATGACCAGGGGGCGGTCCTTGGCGGCGGCGATGTTGTTCAGCGCCTCCCAGGCCATGCCGCCGGTGAGCGCGCCGTCGCCGATGACGGCGGCGACGTGGTGGTCCTCCCGGCCGAGCACCTCGTTGGCCTTGGCGAAGCCGTCGGCCCAGCCCAGCACGGTGGAGGCGTGCGAGTTCTCGATCACGTCGTGTTCGGACTCGGCGCGCGAGGGGTAGCCGGACAGGCCCCCCTTGGTGCGCAGCCCGCCGAAGTCCTGCCGGCCGGTGAGCAGCTTGTGGACGTAGGTCTGGTGGCCCGTGTCGAAGAGGATCTTGTCCTTGGGCGAGTCGAAGACCCGGTGCAGGGCGATCGTCAGTTCGACCACCCCGAGGTTGGGGCCGAGGTGCCCGCCGGTCTTGGAGACGGCGTCGACGAGGAAGGACCTGATCTCGGCGGCGAGCTCGTCGAGCTCCTCCTGGCTGAGCCGGTCCAGATCGCGCGGTCCCTTGATGCGGGTCAGCAGCACCCGTGCCTCCTTGCAGTTGCCGGCTGGTCTGTCGAGTCTAATGTTCCGCTCGCGGGCGCGGTCATCGGGCCGTCCCGGAGGAGTCACACCTTTGTCATACATGTACACACCGCCGCACGGTCACACGTCCCAAACGGGCGTATACCCGCACAGGTGTGCGCGCACTTGTACGCACCGATGCCCGGCGCCACCTGGGGTGGCGCCGGGCACTGTGACCGGTATTACCGGCGGATACCGCTACCGGGCGTGCGGTCAGGCACGTCCGGCGGTCTTCTGGGTCTTGCGCGTGATCGAGTCGATCACCACGGTGGCCAGCAGCACCGCACCGGTGATCATGTACTGGATCGGCGTCGCGATTCCCTCCAGGGCCAGACCGTACTGGATCGAGGTGATGACCATGACGCCGAGGAGGGCGTTCCAGGTCCGGCCCCGGCCGCCGAAGAGGCTGGTGCCGCCGATGACGGCCGCGGCGATGACGTTCATCAGCAGGTCGCCGGCGCCGGCGCTCTGGTTGGCCGCCGCGATCTTGGAGGCCCAGAAGAGCCCTCCGATGGCGGCGAAGGTGCCGGCGATCGCGAAGACCGTGATCCGGACCCGGTTGACGTTGATGCCGGCGCGCCGGGAGGCCTCGACGCTGCCGCCGAGCGCGAAGACCTGGCGGCCGAAGGAGGTGCGGCGCAGCAGGAAGTCCGTGCCGACCAGCGCCAGTACGAAGAGCACCACCGCGAGCGGCAGGCCCTTGTACTGGTTGAACACGACGGCGGGGCCGAAGGTGAACACCGCGAGCAGGCCGGTGCGCAGGGCGATCTCGCCCATGGGCCGGGACGGCACGCCGGCCGCCTCGCGGCGGCGGGCGTCGAAGACCGTGCCGAGGAAGTAGCCGGCCACCGCGAGGGCGGCCAGCCCGTAGCCCACGGCCACGTCCGAGAAGAAGTACGTGGTCAGCTGGCCGACCACACCCTCGGAGTCAAGGTTGATGGTGCCGTTGCTGCCGAGGATCTGCAGCATCGCACCGGACCAGAACAGCAGGCCGGAGAGGGTGACGGCGAAGGCGGGGGCGCCGATCCGGGCGAAGAAGAAGCCGTGGATGGAGCCGATCAGAGCGCCGCCGACGACGGCGGCCAGGATCGCCAGCCACTCGTTCATACCGTGGGTGACGGACAGGACGGCGACGATGGCGCCCGAGACGCCGCTGACCGAGCCGACCGAGAGGTCGATCTCGCCGAGCAGCAGCACGAAGATGATGCCGACGGCCATCATGCCGGTGGCGGTCATCGTGATCGCGATGTTGGTGAGGTTCTCCGGGGAGAGGAAGTTCGCGTTCAGCCCCTGGAAGATGCCCCAGATGATGATCAGGCCGAGGACGACCGGGATGGACCCCAGGTCGCCGGCCTTCATCTTGCGGCCGAACTCGCTCAGGTATCCCGCCAGGCCCTGCTCGCGGACGAGCAGGCGCGGGTCCACGGCGGGGATGGCGTCCGGCGCGGCGGCCGGGTTGACGACCGTGTGGTCGCCGGAGCCGTCCGCCGCCTTGTGGAGCGGGTCGGCAGCTGGGTTCTCGGTGCTCACTTGCGGGCCTCCCCGGTGCGGGCCGCGCGGCGGGTCACGGCGTTGTCCGTGGCTCCCGTGATGGCGGAGATGATCTCTTCCTGCGAGGTGTCGGCGACGTTGAAGACACCGTTGTTGCGGCCGAGCCGCAGGACCGCGACCTTGTCGGCGACGGCCTTCACATCGGCCATGTTGTGGCTGATGAGGATCACGGCGTGGCCGCGCTCGCGCAGCCGCTCCACGAGGTCGAGGACCTGTGCGGTCTGCTCGACGCCGAGGGCTGCGGTGGGCTCGTCGAGGATGACGAGCTGGGGCTCGCCGAGCATCGAACGGGCGATCGCCACGGTCTGGCGCTGACCGCCGGAGAGCGAGGCGATGGGAATCCGGACGCTGGGGATTCGGATGGACAGGGTGGTCAGGAGCTCGCGGGCGCGGCGCTCCATCTCCACCTCGTCGAGGATGCCGCGGCGCTTGAGCTCGCGGCCGAGGAAGAGGTTGCCGACGACGTCGATGTTGTCGCACAGCGCGAGGTCCTGGTAGACCGTCGCGATGCCCAGGTTCTGGGCGTCGTGGGGCTTGCCGATGGAGACGGGGCGGCCCTCCCACTCGATGACTCCGTCATCGATGGGGTGCACGCCGGCGATCGTCTTGACCAGCGTGGACTTGCCGGCGCCGTTGTCGCCCACGAGGGCGACCACCTCACCGGAGTGGATCTCGAGTTCTACGTCGGTCAGGGCCTGAACGGCGCCGAACCGCTTCGAGACCCCTCGCAACGCCAGCACGGGCGCAGCGGACACATGAACCATCTCCTTCGCCGCCTGGCCGGCGGGGATGTCGAGCAAAAGAGCAGGAGCGGGGCGAATGGGGGGAAGCTGGGGGGAAACTGGAGGAAACGTTTCTGCCCGGCGCCCCGCGGGTGGCGGGGTAAGAAGGGGCGGGGCGCCGGGCAGGCGTGGGGGTCGCCGTACGAGCGGGCGACGGGGGCCTTACTTGAGGCCGGCGGCGGCGCAGGCGGCCGCGTACTTCTCGGTGCAGATCTCTTCGACCGTGTAGACGCCGTCCTTGACGACGGTGTCGTTGATGTTGGCCTTGGTGAGGGACACGACCGGGATCAGGACCGACGGGACGGCCTTGGCGGTCGGGCTGTCGACCTTCTGGTTGATGATTCCGTCGATCTTCTCGCCCTTGGCGAGCGCGACGGCCATCTCCGCGGCGGCCGCGGCCTCGGGGGCGTACGGCTTGTAGACGCTCATGAACTGCTCACCCGACACGATCCGCTGCACACCGGCGAGTTCGGCGTCCTGGCCGGTGACCGGGGGCAGGGTGGACAGGCCGGCCGCCTTGAGGGCGGTGATGATGCCGCCGGCCATGCCGTCGTTGGCGGAGTAGACGCCGATGACCTTGTCCTTGCCGAGCGCCGAGAGGGCGGCCGCCATGTTGGTGTTGGCGTTCTCCGGCTTCCACTCGACCGTGTCGTACTCCTTGCCGATGTTCACCTTGCCGTCGAGGACGGAGTGGGCGCCGGACTTGAAGAGCTTGGCGTTCGGGTCGGTGACCGAACCGTTCATCATGACGATCTGGCCGTCCTTGGCCTTGTCGCCCAGCGCCTCCAGCAGCGCCTTGCCCTGCACCTTGCCGACCTCTTCGTTGTCGAAGGAGGTGTAGGCGTCGATCGGGCCCTCGGCGAGGCGGTCGTAGGCGACGACCGGAATGCCGGCGTCCTTGGCCTTCTTGACCGACCCGGCGATGGCCTTGGAGTCCACCGCGTCCACGATGAGGACGTTCACCTTGTTGGTGATCATCGTGTCGACCTGGGAGTTCTGCGTGGTCGCGTCCTGCTTGGCGTTGGCGTAGACGACCTCGCCCTTGCCGCGGGTCAGCTCGGCGACCTTCTTCTCGATCAGCGGCTTGTCGAACTTCTCGTACCGGGCGGTCTGGTTCTCCGGCAGCAGCAGGCCGACCTTGATGGCGTCGCCGGCGGCGGCGGAGTCCTTGGGCTTGTCGCCGGCCTCCTTCGCGCTGCCGCAAGCGGCGAGCGAGACGGCCATGGCGCCGGCGGCAACGGCAACAGCGGCTCTACGCATACGAGTGTTCATTACTTGAACCTCCCTGACGAGGCCGCAACACTGCGGCCGAGGTGGATGTGAGTCAACCCCGGCCGCGTTTTGCCGTCAAGGAGTGAATCCTTAACGAGATGACAACGGTGCCATCCGTTATCTACCTGAAGACAAGACGGCTGGTGCTCGCACTCCACTTCCATGGTGCGACAAAAGGGTTGAATCGCCCATTTCGCTGAGTACGAGGGCGAGTGCGCCCAGCACCTCGGCCCGGCCCCCGAGGGAGCCCGTCAGCACCGACAACTGCCTGGCCGCGCTCGGGATCGCGTACCTCCCCACTGATTCACGGATGGGCGCCAGGACCAGTTCACCGGCGTCGGCGAGCGAGCCCCCCAGGACCACCCTGCTCGGGTTCAGGAGGTTGCAGAGGCTGGCCACGCCGCTGCCGATGTGGCGCCCCACGTCCGTGATGACCCGGCGGCAGCCGGGGTCCCCGCCGCGGGCCAGCTCGACCACCCGCTCCATCGTCAACTCCGGCCCGTGCGTGCCCTGGAGGAGCGGCAGCACGTACCGGGCGGCGGCGAAGGTCTCCAGGCAGCCGCGGTTGCCGCAGCGGCACACCGGCCCCGACTCGTCCAGCGTGATGTGCCCGATCTCGCCGGCGGTGCCGCCCGGTCCGCGGTAGATCTGACCGTTGATCACCAGTCCGGAGCCGACGCCGCTGGCGACCTTGATGTAGGCGAGGTCCTTGACCCCCCGCCCGCTGCCCCAGACCAGCTCGCCGAGGGCGCCCAGGTTGGCGTCGTTGTCCACGTAGACCGGTACGCCCAGACGCTGTGACAGCTCCTGGCGGGGGTTGATCCCCGCCCAGCCCGGCAGGATCGCCGTCGAGCCGAGGGTCCCGGACTCCACGTCGATGGGGCCCGGGACGCCGAGTCCGACGCCGATCACCTTGTCCAGGCCCACGCCGACGTCCGCCACCAGCCGTCCCACCAGCGTTTCCGCCCGGTTGAAGCCGTCCGCCCAGGAGGCGTCCACGTCCAGCGGCTCGGCCTCCTCGGCCAGCACCTGGTGGGCGAGGTTGCCGACCGCCACGCGCAGGTGGGTGTGGCCGAAGTCGACGCCGATGACGATGCCCGCGTCACCGCTGAGCGAGACGCTGCGCGCCCGTCGGCCGCCCGCCGAGGTGTCCGTGACCTCGACGGTCCCGGCTTCCTTGAGCTCCCGGACGATGTTGGAGACCGTGGCCGCCGACAGTCCGGTGGCGCGGGCGATCTCCGCCTGGGTCAGCGATCCCGCGAGCCGCACCGCCCGCACGACCCGTTCCAGATTCGCGCGATGCAGCGAGGACTGCGATCCGGGAGTCTGCACGACTCATCCACTCCTGCCCATAAGCGCCGGCAAGCCGACGCCCCCCGGCCGGGCTCTGACGGCTGCGCGCTCCGAGACCCCGGCGTCTCTCCAACTTGTGAACCTTAAGTCGAGCCTTTGCGCCTCCACACGTCAAGAGGCTGACGCAGCACGAATCGGCTACTACCGGCCACAAGAGGGAGAGAACGGGCGTCCGGATCGTGCTGCGGTCGCCGTGGCGCCGATCCTCTGCGGCCCTTCCGGCCGGACCGGGCGCCTCGTACATGACGGCGCTACGCGAGGAGGTGTTCGGGATGAGTCCCGATCGAAGTCCTCGCAGCGCCCTCGCCGGCTGACCGGCTGACCCCTCCCGAGTGCGCACGGCCGCGGCGTCCGCGCCGGCTCCGTGCGCGGCTGCGCGCCCCCTCTCCCCCATCCCCCGGCTTCCGCATGCCCCGCCGGCTCGTCGGGCTGCGCCATCCGTGCCCGCCGGCGTTCCCGGCGGCCTTGTCGCGCCGTCGCACGCCCATCCACGACCACTCCGCGTGACCGTGCGGCTCCGCGCTGCCCGGACACCTGGAGGGAGGTATGCGTCGTGACCATGCTCACTCCCCGCACCTCGGCGAAGCTCGCGCCGCCGGGCCGGACCCGCCGCGAGCGCAAGGCCGCCGAGCTCGAGGTCCGCACCCGCCTCGTCGGCGAGCGCCTCGCCGCGGCCGCCGCGGCCCCCGGCGTCCGGGCCCTGCACTGCGTGGACACCTCGCCCAGCGGCCTGACCCGCGCCGAGGCGGCGCTGTGCCTGGAGCGGCACGGCCCCCACACCATCGCCCGCGAGCGGGCACCGCGCTGGTACCTCCAGCTGGCGAAGGCGTAGGCGAACCCGTTCATCGGCGTCCTGGTCTTCCTGGCCGCCGTGGTGTGGTGGCAGGACCCGGCCGACCCCGGTGTCGTCGTCCTCGCCGTGATGGTGGGGATCAGCGGACTGCTCCGCTTCTGGCAGGAGTTCCGCTCGGGCCGCGCCGCTGCCGGCCGGCTACTTCCCGTGGCTGGTCGGCGTGCTCCTCGCGTACTGCACCCTCACGCAGCTCGTGAAGACCTGGTACGTCCGGCGCTTCGGCACCTGGCTCTGAGCGTGCCCCGGCCCGGCGGCCGGCCGTCCGTCGGCCCGGCGCCGGGGCGGTGGCGGGGGGACATCAGGGGGGCCCAGGGGAGGCCCGCCAGGATATGGCCGGGGTAGGGCAGGTAGGACCCCA
>NZ_JBHXSC010000085.1:0-26236 GCF_042716505.1 Streptomyces sp. NPDC058674 | reverse complement strand
GCTACGGCGGTGCCCGCCGTAGCCGCCGTGGCGGGAGTGGCGGGACCGTCCGCGGCCGTGTCTGCCGGGACCGCCGCGTCCCTCACCGGGCCGCCCGCCCGCCGTGCCGCGTCCTCCGGCGGCGCCGCCGCCCCGCTCGCCGCCGCCGGAGGACGGACGGCCGCCTGGGAGGACCTCGGATCGACCGGCCGCTGGCTCGCCGACCTGGCCGGGCGCGAGGCCGAGTTGCAGGACGCCCTGCGCCGCCTGACGGCAACGGCACCTGACCGTGCCGGTACCTGTCCCTGTGCCGGTGCCTGTGCCGACTGCGATGCCGATGCCGATGCCGATGCCGCCCCCGTCGCGGCAGGGGCAGGGGCAGGGACCGGGGACCGGGAACTCGCGCACCGTCTGCGGGCGTTCGGGTTCACCGTGCTGTCCACCCGAGGGGGCGCACGATGACCGCGCCCCCGACGGACCCGACCGGGCGCGGCCCGCTCGGCGCCCTGCCCGTGCAGGTGCTCGACGCACGATCCGCCGCGGACGCCGTCGCCGGCCCGGCCGTGGTCCTGCTGGAGGAGTGGACGCTCGGGACCGCCGAGGAACTGAGCCGCCACGCCCTCGGCCACCCGGTGACCTTGGTCCCGGTGCGCTTCGACGGACCGCTCGCGCTGGTCGGGCCGGTGCTGCGGCCCGGCGCGGCGGCCTGCCTGTGCTGCGCCGAGTACCAGCGGCTCGCCACCGCGGGCGGCCGGGTGCCGTGGCAGAGTCCGAAACTGGCGCTGGCCGGCGTGCCGGCCCCCGCGCTGGCGGAGTCCCTGGGCGTCCTCGTACGGGACCTGCTCGACGGCGCGGAGCCACCGCGGGGCGACGCTCCGGCGGCGACCGACCCGGAGAGCGCCGTCGTCCACGTCGTGCACCAGGGGCGCGGTACGTGGTCCACCCACCGCATCCGCCCGGTGGGCGGCTGCGCCGTGTGCCGCCCCCTGCCGGCGGACTCCGCCTCCGGCACCTCCCCGCTTCCCGCCGAGGCCCGTCCCCTCCCCGACCCCTCCGTACTGCGCGCCCCCAATCCCCGGACCACACCGGACCGGTTGCGGGAAGCCCTGCACGACGAGCGGTTCGGCCCCGTGCGCCGACTGGTGCGTTCCGAGGACTCGGCGTTCTGCCTGACCACCGCGCTGGTCACCGACGGCCGGCTCGCCGACGACGGCGGGTACGGCCGGGCCGGCGACTTCGCCGACAGCGAGCGGATCGCGCTGTTCGAGAGCGTCGAACGGTACGCGGGGATGCGGCCCACCGGCCGCCGCACCGTGCTGCGCGCCTCCTTCGCCGACCTGGGCCCCGGCCGCGCCGTCGACCCGGAACGGCTCGGCCTTCCCGATCCCGCCTTCCACGGGCACCCGGCGTCGCCGACCGTCCCGTACGCGCCGGACCTGGAGCTGGAGTGGGTGCACGCCTGGTCGCTCACCCGGCAGCGGACGACCGCCGTCCCCGAGCACGTCGCGTACTGGGACGTGCCCGGCGCCGGCCGGCCGCGCGTGGTGTACGAGTCCTCCAACGGCTGCGGTCTGGGCAACAGCCCCGAAGAGGCCGCGCTGTACGGCCTGTTCGAGGTGGCCGAGCGCGACGCCTTCCTGATGGCGTGGTACGCGGCCACGCCCCTGCGCCGCGTCGAGCCGCCGCCGGAGGACCTCACCACCGCGCTGCTGGCCGACCGCGCGGCCGCCGTCGGCTACCGGCTGGTCCTGCTCGACGCGACGAACGACCTCGCCGTCCCGGCCGTCGTGGCCGTCTGCCGCTACGAGGGCGCCCACCCGGACGCGCCGCGGATGTTCCTGGCGGCCGGGGCCCACCACGACCCGCGCGCCGCGATCCGCTCCGCGGTCGCCGAGGTCGTCACCAACGTGCTGGAGTCGGCGCACCGCTCGCTCGCCGAGGACGGCCCGCGCGACCCGCGGCGGCTGCGACCGATGCTGGACCGCCCGGAACTGGTGCTGACCCTGGACGACCACGTGGGGCTGAACGCCCTTCCCGAGGCGGGCCCGCGCCTGGAGTTCCTCTTCGCCGACACACCGTGCGTACCGGTCGCGGAGGCCTGGCCGGGAGCGCCCGAACCGGTGGCCGACCTCAGCGCACTGCTCCGGGCCACCGTGGAGCGGCTGGCCCGGTCCGGCCTGGAGGTGATCGCGGTCGACCAGAGCGAGCCGGGAGCGCGCGACCGGCTCGGCCTGCACTGCGTGAAGGTCGTCGTACCCGGCTCGCTCCCCATGACCTTCGGGCACGTCAACCGCCGGACCCGGGGCCTGCCCCGGCTGCTTGAGGTGCCGTACCGGCTGGGCCGCACTCAGGCGCCCCTGCGCCACGAGGACCTCGCGCTCCACCCGCACCCCTTCCCCTGACCCCGCCGATCCCGCACGGCCCGCGAGGGCCGCGGACCCACCACGAGGAGCCGATGTGACGACGCGCACCTGGCACGGCCACCACCTCTTCCTGCACTCCGGCACCGAGGACACCGACGCGTTCCTGGTGCGGTCCGCGGCTCCGCTCCTGGACGGCCTGGTGGCGGCGGAGGCGGACGCGCGGTGGTTCTTCATCCGGTACGGAGAGGGCGGTCCCCACCTGCGGTTCAGGGTCAGCGGCCTCAGCGCGGCGGCCGCCGCCGAACTGCCCCGGGAGCTGGCCCGGTCGGCCGGGGCGGTGCCCCGGGTGCCGGGGCCCTGGCCGACCCGGCACGGAGAGGTCCGCGCCGTGGAGTACGTACCCGAGACGCACCGCTACGGCGGGGCCCGGGCGCTGCCGGTCGCCGAGGAGGTCTTCGCCGCCTCCACGCAGGTCGCGACGGAGGCCCTGCGGGCCCTGCAGGGCGGGAAGGCCGGGGCGCGGCTGACGCTCGCGGCCGACCTGGCCCACGCGACCGCGCACGGACTCGCGATGGACCGGCTCACCGCGGCCCGCTGGCTGCGCCGTCACGCGGCAGGCTGGCGCTGGGTCACCGACACGGAGCTGCTCCCGGGGGCGTCCGTGCACACGCGGGTCAACACCGTCTACGCGGCGCAGCGCGAAGCCCTCACCCGGCGCGCGCAGGACCTCGGACAGCGCCTCGACGCGGACACCGCGGCGCCTTGGACCGGCCGCTGGGCGCGCCAGGTCCGCGAGGCCGACGAACGGCTGCGCGCCGGGGGAGCGGCAGGGGCGGGGGAGGCGATGGGCGACGACGAGCGGGCCTGGGTCTGGGCCTCCCAGCTCCACATGCTGTTCAACCGGCTGGGCGTCACCCCCGACGAGGAGCGGGCCGTGTGCCGGCTCGCCGCCCGCACCCTGCTGGAGACGGACGAACCGCCGGCCTTCTTCCCCGCCGGGCACACCGCGCCCGACGTGCAGTACCTCGAACGGAGCAAGTTCCAGATCGGCCGCAACGAGGACGCGGCGCCGCGTCCGCAGCCGCCCCGGGCCCGGCCGGCCGGGCCCGAGACCCCCCTGCCGGCCGACCCGCTGCCACCGGTCGCGCTGGGCACCGTACTGGCCGACCGGCACTCGGTGCGCGGCGCCCTCGGGGGGCCGCTCGACGCCGCGACCCTGGGCTCGCTGCTGTGGCACGCACTGGCCGAGACGGACAGCACCGGACAGCTCCTCGCCGACGGCTCGACCCGGACCGCGGCCCACCGCCCCTATCCGAGCGCCGGAGCCCTGTACAGCGCCCGGGTGCGGCTGCTGGTCCTCGACGTGGCGGGCATCCCGGCGGGCACCTACGACTGCGTTCCCGAGCGGCGGACGCTGCGCCGCGTCGGCCCGGCGCCGACCACGGCCGAGATCAAGGCGCTGTCCACCTACCTGTCCCGTCCGGCGACGGACCCGGACTGGATCGGCATCGACGCGGTCCCCGTGGTCGCGGCCGTCTACGCGGACCTCGCCCTGCGCCACCGCTACGGACTGCGCGCCCTGCGCCTGGCGCTGCTGGAGACGGGCCACCTCACCCAGACCCTGCTCCTCACGGCCACGGCCCTGGGCCTGGGGGGCACCCCGCTGGGCGGCTTCCACGACGACCTCGCCCACGAACTCCTCGGCCTGGACGACCTCCAGCAGCCGCTGCAGTACCTGCTCCCACTCGGGCGCCGCGCGACGCGATGACCCCGCAGGCCGCCCGCCTGCGGCTGCCCGCCTGCGGCCGAGTGGCCCCCGGCAGCAGCGCTTTCGGGTGACACCACCGCTCGGCGCCGGGCGCCGCACCGGCGGCGTCCTCGACCATCTCAGGCGGCCGGTCATGCTCCGGTCACGACCAGCCGGGGCGCCCCAGCGCGCCGCGGCTCCGGATCGCCGCTGGAGACCACGTGCACGTCCTGCTCGTCGCGAGCGCGTTCAACAGCCTCACCCAGCGGGTCCACGCGGAGCTGCGCGACCACGGCCACAGCGTGGCGGTGGAGCTGGCCCTGCCGCACACCCCGCTGGCCGACGCCGTCGCCCGCCACCAGCCCGACCTGGTGATCGCACCGATGCTGCGGACCGCCATCCCCGAGGAGGTCTGGGCCGCCCGCACCTGCCTGATCGTCCACCCGGGCCCGGTCGGCGACCGGGGGCCGTCCAGCCTCGACTGGGCCATCCGCGACCAGGCCACCCGCTGGGGCGTCACCGTCCTGCAGGCCGAGGCGGACATGGACGCCGGACCCGTCTGGGCCACCGCGGAGTGCTCCGTCCCGCCGGTCGGCAAGAGCGACCTGTACCGCGGCGAGATCGCGGACGCCGCCCTGCGGGCCGTACTGCTCGCCGTCGACCGCTTCGCCTCCGGCACCTACACCCCCGTCCCGCAACCGGCCGGCACCGTGCGCCCCGCGATGCGCCAGGAGAACCGCCGCATCGACTGGGAGGCGGACTCCACCGAACGCGTGCTGCGCGCCCTGCGCGGCGCCGACTCGCAGCCCGGTGTGCGGGACGAACTGCTCGGCTCCGCATGGCACCTGCACGGCGGCCACCCCGAGGCCCGGCTGCGCGGCCGTCCCGGAGAGCTCCTCGCCACCCGGGCGGGCGCCGTCTGCCGGGCCACCGTCGACGGCGCCGTCTGGATCCCCGAGCTGCGGGCCCCCCGCACCCCGGGCGGGCCGGCCACCCCCAGGCTCCCCGCCACCACCGCGCTCGCCGGGCTGCTGCCCCCGCTGCGCGAGCACCCGGCCCCGCGCCACACCGACCCGCGCCGGGCGACCTGGACCGACATCGGCTACCGCGAGGAGGGACCGGTGGGCTTCCTGTCCTTCTCCTTCCCCGGCGGGGCGATGAGCACGGCGCACTGCCGGCGCCTGCTGGACGCCTACCGGGCCGCCTGCGCCCGCCCCACGTCCGTCCTGGTCCTCGGCGGGGGCCGCGACTTCTTCTCCAACGGCATCCACCTGGGGGTCATCGAGGCGGCCGCCGACCCGGCCGCGGAGTCCTGGGCCAACATCAACGCCATCGACGACCTCGTCGAGGCCGTCCTCACCACCACCGACCGGCTCGTCGTCGCCGCCCTCGGCGGGAACGCCGCCGCGGGCGGGGCCATGCTCGCCCTCGCGGCCGACGAGGTCTGGTGCCGTTCGGGCGCGGTGCTCAACCCGCACTACCGCCTCATGGGCCTGACCGGCTCCGAGTACTGGACGTACACCCTGCCCCGGCGCGTCGGCAACGGCGTCGCCGAGCGCCTGACCGGCGAGGCCCTGCCGCTGAGCGCGGAGGCCGCACTGCGGCTCGGCCTGATCGACCGTACGGTCCCCTGTGCTCCCGGGACCTTCGCCGGCGAGACGGCGCGACTCGCCTCGCGCCTGGCCGTCCTGCCCGCCACCCCCTCCCGGATCGCCGCCAAGAAGGCGCGGCGCGAGCGGGACGAGGCCCAGCGGCCACTGGCCGCGTACCGCGACGCGGAGCTGGCCCTGATGCGCGAGGCCTTCGACGACCCGGCCGCCCCCTACCACGCCCTGCGGCGGGCCTTCGTCCGCAAGGAGACCCCGGCGGCCACCCCGCCCCACCTCGCCCGCGCCGTGCCCGGCCGGCACACCGCCCCGCTGCCCACCCGGCAGCGCCGCGTCACCGGAACGGCCGTACATGACGGAGCACGGGAGGCCCCGGGCTGTTAGCAAGAAGGGTGGGGCCGAGCGCCGAACCGCCCGGACCCTCCCCGCACCTCCCCGAAACGCTCCTGACCCCCTCCCCGAGGAGGAACCCCATGAACGCAGCAACGCCGGCCCCGGTGGAAGACCCCCCGATCCACATCCTCTGGATCAACGCGGGGCTGAGCTGCGACGGCGACTCCGTCTCCCTGACGGCGGCGATGCAGCCCAGCATCGAAGAGATCGTGATGGGCGTGCTGCCCGGCCTCCCCAAGATCGCCGTGCACTGGCCGCTGATCGACTTCGAGTGCGGACCGATCGGCGGCGCGGACACCTTCATCGAGTGGTTCTTCAAGGGTGAGCGGGGGGAGATCGACCCCTTCGTCCTGGTCGTCGAAGGGTCCATCCCCAACGAGAGCATCAAGCCCGAGGGCTACTGGTGCGGCTTCGGCGACGACCCGGAGACCGGCCAGCCCATCACCACCAGCGAGTGGCTCGACCGGCTGGCGCCCAAGGCCCTCGCCGTCGTCGCCATCGGCACCTGCGCCACGTACGGCGGCATCCACGCGATGGAGGGCAACCCGACCGGCGCCATGGGCGTGCCCGACTACCTGGGCTGGGACTGGAAGTCCAAGGCCGGCATCCCGATCGTGTGCGTCCCGGGCTGCCCGATCCAGCCGGACAACTTCTCCGAGACCCTCACCTACCTGCTCTACCAGGCGGCCGGCTCGGCCCCGATGATCCCGCTCGACGACAAACTGCGCCCGACCTGGCTGTTCGGCGCGACCGTCCACGAGGGCTGCGACCGCGCCGGCTACTACGAGCAGGGCCAGTTCGCGCACACCTACGACTCCCCGAAATGCCTGGTCAAGCTGGGCTGCTGGGGGCCGGTCGTCAAGTGCAACGTCCCCAAGCGCGGCTGGATGAACGGCATCGGCGGCTGTCCGAACGTCGGCGGCATCTGCATCGCCTGCACGATGCCCGGCTTCCCCGACAAGTTCATGCCCTTCATGGACGAGCCCCCCGGCGGCAAGGTGTCCAGCGCCGCGAGCGGGGCGTACGGGGCCGTCGTCCGCAAGCTCCGCGCCATCACCGCGCACACCGTGGACCAGGAGCCCAAGTGGCGCCGCACCGGCGAGAAGCTGACCACGGGCTACCGCCCGCCCTGGTGACCCGCCCCGTCCGCACCCGGCAGGCGTCCCGCCGGTCGGACCGCCCCCGCTCCCGCGGTCCGGTCCGACCGGCGGGCCGTCCCCTCACGCACCCCCTCCCGCACTGAAGAAGGGTCACGGCAGACACGATGGCACCGAAGACGAAGGAAGCCGGAGACGGCAGCGGCCTGGTGGAGATGGCCTGGGATCCGATCACCCGGATCGTGGGCAGCCTCGGCATCCACACGAAGATCGACTTCAAGCAGAAGCGGGTCGCGGAGTGCTACAGCACCTCCTCGGTCTTCCGCGGCTACAGCGTCTTCATGCGCGGTAAGGACCCCCGCGACGCGCACTTCATCACCAGCCGCATCTGCGGAATCTGCGGTGACAACCACGCCACCTGCTCCGTCTACGCCCAGAACATGGCCTACGGGGTGAAGCCCCCCCACCTCGCCGAGTGGATCATCAACCTCGGCGAGTCGGCGGAGTACATGTTCGACCACAACATCTTCCAGGAGAACCTGGTGGGGGTCGACTACTGCGAGAAGATGGTCCGCGAGACCAACCCGGGCGTCCTCGACCTCGCCGAGCGCACCCCGGCCCCGCACGCCGGCGAGCACGGCTACAAGACCATCGCCGACATCATGCGCTCCCTCAACCCGCTCGAGGGCGAGTTCTACCGCGAGGCGCTCCAGGTCAGCCGCTACACCCGGGAGATGTTCTGTCTGATGGAGGGGCGCCACGTGCACCCCTCCACGCTCTACCCGGGCGGCGTCGGCACCATCGCCTCCGTCCAGCTCTTCACTGACTACATGAGCCGCCTCATGCGGTACTGCGAGTTCATGAAGCGCGTCGTCCCGCTCCACGACGACCTCTTCGACTTCTTCTACGAGGCGCTGCCCGGCTACGAGGAGGTCGGCCGGCGCCGCGTGCTGCTCGGCTGCTGGGGCGCGCTCAACGACCCCGAGCACTGCGACTTCACGTACGCCAACATGACCGACTGGGGACGGAAGATGTTCGTCACCCCGGGCGTGGTGGTGGACGGCAAGCTGGTCACCAACGACCTCACCGAGATCAACCTCGGCATCCGCATCCTGCTCGGCAGCTCGTACTACGACGACTGGCAGGGCCAGGAGCAGTTCGTCACCCACGACCCGCTCGGCAACCCGGTCGACCCCCGCCACCCGTGGAACCAGCACACCATCCCCGCCCCGCAGAAGCGGAACTTCGACGACAAGTACAGCTGGGTGATGTCACCGCGCTGGTTCGACGGCAAGGACCACCTCGCCCTCGACACCGGCGGCGGCCCCCTCGCCCGCCTGTGGTCCACCGCCCTGTCCGGGCTCGTCCACACCGACTACGTCCAGGCCACCGGCCACAGCGTCGTCATCACCCTGCCGCGCACCATGACCAAGCCCGAGACCCGCTTCGAGTGGCAGATCCCGAAGTGGAGCAACGCGCTGGAGCGCAACCGCGCCCGCACGTACTTCCAGGCGTACGCCGCCGCCATCGCACTGCACTGCGCGGAGAAGGGCCTCGCCGAGGTCCGCGCCGGACGCACCCAGACCTGGGAGAAGTTCGAGGTCCCGGACGAGGGGCTCGGGGTCGGCTTCACCGAGGCCGTCCGCGGCGTCCTCTCGCACCACATGGTGATCCGCGACGGCAAGATCGCCAACTACCACCCCTACCCGCCGACCCCGTGGAACGCCTCCACCCGCGACACCTTCGGCACCCCCGGCCCCTACGAGGACGCCGTCCAGAACACCCCGATCTTCGAGGAGAACACCCCGGAGAACTTCAAGGGCATCGACATCATGCGCGCCGTCCGCAGCTTCGACCCCTGCCTGCCCTGCGGAGTCCACATGTACGTCGGCCCCGGGAAGACGGTCAAGCAGATGCACGTCCCCACCGGCCTGAGCGGACTGGGCGGATGAGCGCCGCCGTCGACGCCCGGCAGGCCGGGCAGCGGGTCGAGGAGGTCCTGGAGCGGCTCGCCGCCACCGGCGACCGCGAGGTGTGCGCCGCCGCCGAGGAACTGGTCCGCGTCCTCATGGACTTCTACGGCGCGGGCCTGGCCCGCATCACCGAGCGCATCGGCCAGGAGCCGCTCGCCGGGCTGCTCGACGACGAACTCGTCGCGAGCCTCCTCACCCTGCACCACCTCAACCCCGAGGACGTCCACACCCGGATCGCCCGCGCCCTCGACACCACCCCCGACCCCCTCGAACCGGTCGGCTTCGACGAGGACAGCGGCGTCCTGCGGCTGCGCCCCCGGGCCGCCGGGAGCGGCTGCGGCTGCGGCAGTACGGACCCCGCCGTCCCGCAGGCCGTCGAGGACGCCCTGGCCTGCTTCGCACCCGAGGTCACCAGGGTGGAGCTGGCGCCGGCCGAGGCCCCGCAGCCCGCCCTGCTCCAGATCTCCACCCGCCCTCCCACCCCGGCGCAGGTGCCGTGAACGGGCAGCCGACCCCCCTGCGCACGGGCGGACCGCGCGGGCTCCGCCGCTTCACGGGCCCGCGCCCGCCCCGCCCCGAGCGCTGCGAACTGTGCGGCGTGAACGTCCCCGAGGACGGCCACCGCCACCTGGTGGAGACGGAGCAGCGCGCCCTGGTGTGCGCGTGCACCGCCTGCGCCCTGCTGTTCGACCGGCCGGGCGCCGCCACCGGGCGCTACCGCGCCGTCCCGGACCGCTACCTCACCGATCCGGACCACCCGCTCGACGACGGGGCCTGGGAACTCCTCCAGATCCCGGTCGGCGTCGCGTTCTTCTTCCGCAACGCCTCGCTCGACCGGCTGGTCGCGCTCTACCCGAGCCCGGCCGGAGCCACCGAGAGCGAACTCGACCCGCAGACCTGGCAGAGCGTCCTCGGCACCAGCCGGCTCGCCGCCCTGCTCGAACCCGACGTCGAGGCCCTGCTCCTGCACCGCACGGACGGACACACCACCTGCCATCTGGTCCCGATCGACATCTGCTACGAACTCGTCGGCAGGATGCGGCTGTTGTGGCAGGGCTTCGACGGCGGCGCCGAGGCCCGGGCCGCGTTGCGGACCTTCTTCGAGGAGGTCGCCCGCCGGTCCAAGGTGCCGGCGGACACCACCGGGGGAGTCCGGCTGCCATGACCGACCTCACCTTCACCTGCACCGGCGTCCGCGCCGACGCCTACGCCGCCGGCCCCACCCTGGTCTTCCGGCTGAGGATCACCGCCGCCGACCCGCAGGACCGGGTGCACGCCCTCGCCCTGCGCTGCCAGATCCGCATCGAACCGGCGCGGCGCGGCTACGGCCCCGCCGAAGCCGAGGGCCTCGCCGACCTGTTCGGCGAGCGCTCCCGCTGGGGCACCACCCTCCAGCCGGTCCAGTTCGCCCACGTCACCGCGATGGTGCCCAGCTTCACCGGCGAGACCGAGACCGACCTCGTGGTGCCCTGCACCTACGACATGGACATCGCCGCGAGCCGCTACTTCAGCGCCCTCGAGGAAGGCGAGGTCCCCCTGCTGATGCTGTTCTCGGGCACCGCCTTCACCGGCGCCGGCGGCTTCCGCGTCGAGCCCGTGCCCTGGGACCGCGAAGCCTCGTACCGGATGCCCGTGCCCGTCTGGCGGGAGATGGTCGAGCAGCACTTCCCCGGGTGCGGCTGGCTGCGCCTGCCCCGCGACACCATGGCCGACCTGCTCGCCTTCCGCTCCCGGCACGCCCTCGCCTCCTGGGAGGCGACCGTACGGGCCCTGCTCGACGCCGCGGTGGTCGCGCAACCGCCGTCGGCCCCCCTGCGGTTGGGCGCCACCGCGCCCCGTGCCACCGAGAGGACCGCGCCATGACCACCACGACCGCGCCGCGGTCCCGCTTCGACACCGCCCGGCAGGTGGCCGACGCGGTCCTCTTCGAGGGGTACGTCCTCTACCCGTACCGGGCCTCCGCCGCCAAGAACCGGCTGCGCTGGCAGTTCGGCGTCCTGGTGCCGCCGGCCTGGGGGCCCGCCCAAGAGGAGCACTCCCTCCAGCAGACGCAGATCCTGATGGAACCGAAGGGCGGGGCGACCCTCGCCGTGGAGCTCCGCTTCCTGCACGCGCAGCGCCGTACCGTCCAACAGGCCCTCGACGGCGGCGGTTTCACGGACGTCGCCGAACTGCACCTCGACGACCGGGTGCTCGTCCCCTGGGACGAGGGCGCCGAGGAGCGGATCGAACTGACCGTGAAGACGGCCGAGCTGGCCGGTGCGGGGACCGTCCTCCCCTTCCGCCGCCCCGCCCGCGAGGAGAGCGAGCCGGTCCTGGGCCCCGACGGCCGGTGCCTGGGCCGCCTCGTGCGGCGCACCGAGGAGATCGAGGGAGTGCTCCGGCTGCACACCACCGAAGTGGACGGCCCCTACCGGGTGGTGCGGCTCACCGCCGTGGTCGAGAACACCAGCCCGTGGACCCCGCGGCCCGGCACGGCCGACCGCGACGCCGCGCTGCCCCTGTCACTGGTGGCCGCACACCTCCTGCTGGGCCTGGACGCGGGCTCCTTCCTGTCCATGACGGACCCGCCCGAATGGGCCAAGGGAGCCGTCGCCGGCTGCGTGAACCGGCACACCTGGCCCGTCCTGGCGGGCGCACCGGGCAGCGCCGACGTGGTCCTGTCCTCCCCGATCATCCTGGAGGACCACCCCGCCATCGCCCCCGAGAGCGCCGGCGCCATGTACGACTCCACCGAGATCGACGAGATCCTCGCCCTGCGCACCTCGGCCCTCACCGACCAGGAGAAGCGCGAGGCCCGCGGCACGGACGCCCGCGCCGCCGCCGTGATCGAGCTCGCCGACTCCATGCCGCCCGAGGTGCTGGAACGACTGCACGGAGCCGTCCGCGGGCTCCGCGAGATCACCGGACCCGACCCGTCCCTGGACCTGGTCGAGCTCGCGGACCTTCCCGGACCCGGCGAAGTCCTCAGCGGGGGAGGGGTGTTCAAGCCGGACACCCCCTGGTGGGACCCGGCCCGCGCGGACCCCGCCGACCCGGTCCGCGACCGTATCCCCGTCGACGGGGTCTCGGTGGGCGCGGGCAGCCGCGTACTCCTGCGACCGGGACTGCGCCGCACCGACGCCCAGGACCTCTTCCTCCAGGGGCGCGCCGCACGCGTCGAGGCGGTGCTGCACGACGTCGACGGCGGCGTGCACCTCGCCGTCACCGTGGAGGGCGATCCGGGCGCCGACATCCGCCGCGAACAGGGCCGGTACCTCTACTTCCAGCCCGACGAGGTCACCCCCCTGGAGGACGAGTGAGCGGCCCCACCCTGGTCGCCGGCATCGGGAACGTGTTCCTCGGCGACGACGGCTTCGGCGTCGAGGCCGTACGGGCCCTGTCGGCGCACCCGCTGCCCGACGGCGTCGAGGTCGTGGACTTCGGCGTCCGCGGCGTCCACCTCGCCTACCAGCTCCTCGACGGCTACGACACGCTCGTCCTGGTCGACGCCGCCGCCCGCGGCGGCGAACCGGGCACCCTGTACCTCATCGAGGCGGACCGGGCCGGACCCGTCGAACCGGGCGGCGCCGTCCTCGACGGCCACCACATGTCCCCCGACGCGGTGCTCGCCCTGCTCGGCACCCTGTGCGCCGGTACGGGCTCCACCCCGCCCCGGCGGACGTTCGTCGTCGGCTGCGAACCGGCCTCCACCGAGGAGGGCATCGGCCTCAGCGAACCGGTGGCCGCCGCCGTGCCGGAGGCCGTACGCATGCTGCTCGACCTGCTCCGACGGGAACGGAACCCCGAGGAAGAAGACGACCGGTCCCGACGTGAACTGAGGAGAACCCCGTGAAGAAGACCCAGGCCTTCATCGGCGGCGCGACGCTCGCCGCCCTCGTCGCCGTGCTGACGCAGATCCTCCCGGACATCCGGCGCTACCTGCGCATGCGCAGCATGTGACCCTGCGCAGGAACGGGCGCCCGAATGGCGTACGGGGCGCGGTGCGCGTCGGCGTGCCCGCCCGCCGCGCCACCGTCCTGCCGGTGTAATGGCCCCGGCAGGACGGAGTCCGATGCACGAGATGTCGATCGCCATGGCCGTCGTGGGCCAGGTGGAAGAAGCAGCCCAGGCCGCTGGGGCCACCGCCGTCACCGAGGTCCGGCTCCAGGTCGGCGAGCTGGCCGGAGTCGTCCCCGACGCACTGTCCTTCTGCTTCGAACTGGCCTGTGCCGGGACGCTGCTCGAAGGAGCCGAACTCACCGCGCAGAAGGTGGCGGCCCGCGCCCGCTGCGGTTCCTGTACGCGCGAATGGCCGGTCGGCGTGCCCCCCGACCTGTGCTGCCCCGGCTGTGGCGGTGCCACCGCCGTCGAACTGCTGTCGGGCCGCGAGCTCCAGATCGCAGGCGTGCGCTGGGAGGACGGACCCGGCCCCGCGCCCCACCGCGAACCGATCCCCGAGGAGGCCTGAACCATGTGCCGAGTGGTCGATCTACGGCAGGCGGTACTCGCCAAGAACGACGGGGCGGCGCACGCCCTGCGCGCCGAACTCGCCGCCCGCGCGACCGTTGCGGTGAACCTGCTGTCCAGTCCGGGCAGCGGCAAGACGGCCCTGCTGGAGCACGAACTGCTGCTCGCCCGCGAGCGGGGGATCGCGGTCGCCGCGCTCACCGCCGACCTCGCCACCGAGAACGACGCGGTGCGGCTGGCGCGTTCGGGCGTACCCGTCAAGCAGGTGCTCACCGACGGGCTCTGCCACCTGGAGGCCGCGATGCTCCGCCGGCACCTGGACGGCTGGCTCCCCGCGGACACCCGGCTGCTGTTCGTGGAGAACGTCGGCAATCTGGTCTGTCCGGCCTCCTACGACCTCGGGGAAACGCTGCGCGTGGTGCTCGCCTCGGTCACCGAGGGCGAGGACAAACCGCTGAAGTACCCGACCGCCTTCGGGCTCGCCCACCTCGTGGTGGTCACCAAGGCCGACATCGCCGGGGCCGTCGCATTCGACGAGGAGGCCTTCCGGGCCAACGTCCAGCAGGTCAACCCGGGCGTGGAGGTCGTGCTCACCTCCGCTCGCACGGGCGTGGGTGCGGGCATCCTGCTCGACCGCGTACTGGCGGTCGGCGCGGGGGCGGCGGTGCACGCCCCGGTGATGGCGCAGCGGCAGGCGGAGGGGGGACGGGGGCACGACCACGGGTACGGGCACGACCACGGGCCGGGCCACACCCACGACCACCCCGACGGCGACGATCACGATCACGCCGACGGTCGGGACCACGGCCACGACCACGGGGAGGACCGGGACCACGGCCACACGCACACGCCTCCGCACGTAAACGGCAGCGGCAGCGCCCGCGGCCACCTGCCGTCCGATCCGGCCGCGCTCCCGCAGGCACCTCCGGCCGCCCCTGCGCAGACCCGCTGATGGAGGCGGTCCAGCGACGCCGGGTCACCGTCACCGGAGTGGTACAGGGCGTCGGCTTCCGGCCGTACGTGTACACCCGTGCCACCGGTCTCGGCCTCGCCGGGCACGTCACCAACACCCCCGAAGGCGTGGTCGCCGAGGTCGAGGGCGCCGCCGCGGCCGTGTCGCAGTTCTGCGACCGGCTCGCGGCGGACGCGCCCCCGCTTGCCGTCGTGGACAGCGTCGACCACCACGAGGTCCCCCTCGCGGGCGGCGCCGGCTTCACCATCGTCGCCTCCCGGACCGGCGGACCGGCCCGCACCCTGGTCTCCCCGGACGTGGCCACCTGCGCCGACTGCCTCGCCGAGCTGCGGGACCCGGCCGACCGCCGCCACCGCCACCCCTTCATCACCTGCACCCACTGCGGGCCCCGCTTCACCATCGTGACCGGGCTGCCGTACGACCGCGCCCACACCACCATGGTCCGCTTCCCGATGTGCCCCGACTGCTCCCGCGAGTACGCCGACCCATCCGACCGGCGGTTCCACGCGCAGCCGGTCGCCTGCCCGGACTGCGGGCCCCGGCTGCGGCTCCTCGCCGGACACCCTCCCCGCGAGGTGCCCGCCATGGACCCGCTGGCCGAGGCCCGGCGCCTGCTGGCCGCCGGGGCGGTCCTCGCCGTCAAGGGGCTCGGCGGCTACCACCTCGCCTGCGACGCCGGCCACGCCGGAGCCGTGGCCGAGCTGCGCCGCCGCAAGGCCCGCGGCGACAAACCGTTCGCCCTCATGGCCCGGGACCCCGCCGACGTCGAACACCTCGTGCACATCGGCCCGGTGGAGCGCGACCTGCTCAGCGGGGGAGTACGGCCCATCGTGCTGCTGCGCCGCCGGGCCGACGCCCCGGACGTCCTGCCCGAGGAGGTCGCCCCGCGCTGCCCCGACCTCGGAGTGATGCTCCCGTACACCCCGCTGCACCACCTGCTGCTCGGGCTGCCCGGCGATCCGCCCGGCCCCCGCCTGCTCGTCATGACCAGCGGGAACCTCTCCGGCGAACCCATCGTCACCGACGACGCGGAGGCGCTGGACCGGCTCGCGGGCCTCGCCGACGCCTGGCTCGCCCACGACCGCCCCATCCACGTGCCGTGCGACGACTCCGTCGTGCGGGTCTGCGACGGCGAGCCGCTGGTCCTGCGGCGCTCGCGCGGATACGCCCCCCTGCCGATCGCGCTCCCGCTGCCGGTCACCCCGGCCCTGGCCGTCGGAGGCGATCTGAAGAACACCTTCTGCCTCGGTGAGGGGCGCCGGGCCTGGCTCTCGGCGCACATCGGCGACATGGCCGACCTCGCCACCCAGTACGCCTTCGAACGGGCCGAGCTCCAGCTGGAGTCGATCACCGGCGTCACCCCCGGCCTCCTCGCCGCCGACCGGCATCCCGGCTACCGCTCGGGCCAGTGGGCCCGCCGCTCCGCCGGCGGCCGCCCGCTGGCGGGCGTCCAGCACCACCACGCGCACATCGCCTCCGCCATGGCCGAACACGGCCTCGACGGCGCCCGGCCGGTCATCGGTGTCGCCTTCGACGGCACCGGCTACGGGGACGACGGCGCCGTCTGGGGCGGTGAGTTCCTCCTCGCCGACTACGCCGGCTACACGCGCTTCGCGCACCTCGCGTACGTCCCGCTGCCGGGCGGCGACGCCGCCGTGCACCGCCCGTACCGGATGGCCCTGTCCCATCTGCGCGCGGCAGGACTCGACTGGACCGCCGGCCTGCCCTGCGTCGATGCCTGTCCGCCCGATGAACTGCGCGTGCTGCGAACGCAGCTGGAGCGGAACCTGAACTGCGCCCCCACCTCCAGCATGGGCCGGCTCTTCGACGCCGTCTCCTCCCTGGCGGGCGTCTGCCAGGTCGCCGGATACGAGGCCCAGGCCGCGGTCGAGCTGGAAGCCGCCGCCCTCGGCGCAACCGCGGCCGAATCGACCGGCGAAGCCGCGGCCGGGGCCGTTCCCCCGGCCGTCCCCGCAGTCGCGCCCGCACCGGGCCCCGGCTACGCCTTCGCGCTGCACGCCCCCGCGGCCGGCGGCACCGGGCCGGTCACCGCCGACCCGGCTCCCGTCCTCGCCGCGGCGGCTGCCGACGTACGCGCCGGTACGTCCCCCGCGGTGATCGCCGCCCGCTTCCACAGCGGCGTCGGCGACCTCGTCGTCTCACTCTGCCGTCTCGCCCGCGAGCGGCACGGTCTGGACACCGTCGCCCTGACCGGCGGGGTCTTCGCCAACACGCTGCTCTCCTCCACCTGCGCCCGCACCCTGCGCGCGGACGGCTTCACCGTCCTGCGGCACAGCCGGATCCCGCCCGGCGACGGCGGACTGTCCCTGGGCCAGCTCATGGTGGCCGCCGCCGTCCACGCCACGGAACACCACCCACAGCAAGGAGAAGCCCATGTGCCTGGCGGTACCCGGCCGAGTGCTTGACATCGGGGAGAAGGACGGAACCCGGATGGCCACCGTCGACTTCGGCGGCGTGCAGAAGGAAGTGTGCCTGGAGTACCTCCCCGACCTCCAGGTGGGCGAGTACGCCATCGTCCACGTGGGGTTCGCCCTCCAGCGCCTGGACGAGGAGTCGGCCAAGCAGACCCTCGAACTCTTCGCGCAACTGGGGATGTTGCAGGAGGAGTTCGGCGACCCGTGGGAGGCGGCCGCGCAAGCCGGCGGTGGCGACTGGCCCTTCGCCGACGAACCGAGCCCGCAAGCACCGCAGGAGGAAGCCCGCCAGTGAAGTACATCGAAGAGTTCCAGGATCCCGGGCTCGCCCGCCGGCTGCTCGACGACATCCACGCCACCGTGACCCGCCCCTGGGCCCTGATGGAGGTGTGCGGGGGGCAGACCCACACCATCATCCGGCACGGCATCGACCAACTCCTGCCCGAACAGGTTGAGTTGATTCACGGGCCCGGCTGCCCGGTGTGTGTCACCCCGTTGGAGGTCATCGACAAGGCGCTGGAGATCGCCTCCCGGCCCGGCGTGATCTTCTGCTCGTTCGGCGACATGCTGCGCGTCCCCGGCACCGGCCGCGACCTGTTCCAGGTGCGCAGCGAGGGAGGCGACGTACGCGTCGTCTACTCACCGCTCGACGCGCTGAAGATCGCGCAGCAGAACCCGCAGCGCCAGGTGGTGTTCTTCGGCATCGGCTTCGAGACCACGGCGCCGCCCAACGCCATGACGGTGTACCAGGCGAAGAAGCTGGGCATCGCCAACTTCAGCCTGCTCGTCTCCCACGTCCGGGTGCCTCCGGCCATCGAGGCGATCATGCGGTCGCCCAGCTGCCGGGTCCAGGGCTTCCTCGCCGCCGGCCACGTGTGCAGTGTGATGGGGACGGGGGAGTACCCCGCGCTCGCCGAGCGCCACCGCGTCCCGATCGTGGTGACGGGATTCGAGCCGCTCGACATCCTGGAAGGCGTACGCCGGGCCGTGCACCAACTCGAACGCGGCGAGCACACCGTCGACAACGCCTACGCGCGCGCCGTGCGCCCGGAGGGGAACCCGGCCGCCCTCGCCATGCTGGAGGACGTCTTCGAGGTGACCGACCGCGCCTGGCGGGGCATCGGGGTCATCCCCGACAGCGGCTGGCGGCTCTCCGAGCGGTACCGCGCCTATGACGCCGAGCACCGCTTCTCGGTGACCGGCATCAACACCGTGGAGCCCGCCGAGTGCCGTAGCGGTGAGGTGCTCCAGGGCCTGCTCAAGCCGCACGAGTGCGAGGCCTTCGGCACCCTGTGCACCCCGCGCAACCCGCTCGGCGCCACGATGGTCTCCAGTGAGGGCGCGTGCGCGGCCTACTACCTGTACCGGCGTCTGGAACTGACCCCGGTCCCGCAGGCCGGGACCGCCGCACCTCGGGAGGCGAGCCCCGTTGTCTGACACCGCACTCGACATCACCGGCTGGAGCTGCCCGGCCCCGCTGCGGGACCGTCCCCGCGTGGTGATGGGGCACGGGGGCGGCGGTGCGCTCTCGGCCGAGCTCGTCGAGCACCTCTTCGCCCCCGCGTTCGGCGGTGAGGTGCTCGCCGGACTCGGGGACTCCGCGGCCGTCACCCTGGGCGGTGCCCGGCTGGCCTTCTCCACCGACTCCTACGTGGTACGGCCGCTGTTCTTCCCCGGCGGCAGCATCGGCGACCTGGCGGTGAACGGCACCGTCAACGACCTGGCCATGAGCGGGGCCCAGGCCGCGTACCTGTCCTGCGGGTTCATCCTGGAGGAGGGTGTCGAGATCTCCGTCGTGGCGCGCGTGGCCGAGGCCCTGGGCGCCGCGGCACGGGCCGCAGGCGTGGAAGTGGTGACCGGTGACACCAAGGTGGTCGAAGCGGGTCACGGCGACGGCATCTACGTCAACACCGCGGGGATAGGGCTCATCCCCGAGGGCGTGGACCTGCGCGCGCAGCGGGTCGTCCCGGGCGACGTGGTCATCGTCAGCGGCGAGATCGGCCTGCACGGCGTGGCCATCATGAGCGTGCGCGAAGGCCTGGAGTTCGGCGTGGACGTCGAGAGCGACTGCGCGGCGCTCGGCGGCCTCGTCCGCAGCATGCTCGCCGTCACCCCGGACCTGCACGTCCTGCGCGATCCCACCCGGGGCGGTCTGGCGGCCTCCCTCAACGAGATCGCGGCCGCCTCGGGCACCGGCGTCGTCATCAACGAGGGCAGCGTCCCGGTCCCCGCCGCCGTGGCGAACGCGTGTGCGATCCTCGGTCTCGATCCGCTCTACGTGGCCAACGAGGGCAAGCTCGTCGCCTTCGTCCCCCGCGAACACGCCGATGCCGTCCTCGACGCCATGCGCGCCCACCCGCTCGGCCGCCACGCGCGCGTCATCGGCGAAGCGGTGGAGGCGCACCCCGGGCTCGTCGTGGCCCGTACCGGCCTCGGCGGCACCCGGGTGGTCGACCTCCCGATCGGGGAGCAGCTGCCGCGCATCTGCTGAGCCGCCGGGACGTATGCGGAGATGACGCAGAGGCATCGCGGAGGCGTCGCGGAGACAGGAGCACCCCGCTCCCGGACAGGCGGGAGCGGGGTGAAGGGCCCTACGCTGGTCATCATGAGGAGGTGCACGCCATGGCGGAGCACGACGGCGGTCCCTCGGCGCGGAAACTGGAGGAGGGCCGGCTCCTCAAGGAGCTGGAGGCCATCCACCGCACGCGCCACGAAACCCTGCTGCACGGGTCGGACGACGCCCTGGCCACGCACACGCAGCGGATGAACGAGCTGGAGCAGGAGTACCTGCGCCGCCACCCCGAGCGTGCCCCGACCCCCGGCCGCACCCGCTCGGGCGCGCGGGCCCGGTCCGGTGAGGAGTAGGCCGGCCCTTTCGGCCCGGCACGGCCGCGCCGCTCGCCGCCGTCAGCCTTCGGTGGTGTAGCGCGTCCTCGCCCACAGCGGCAGCGCGAACCAGCACACCAGATACCACGCCAGGACGCCGGCGACGATCCACGGCACGATCCCGTCGTGGGTGGCGACGCGCAGGATGAGCAGGAGCGCGGACGTCAGCGTGGCCAGCAGCAGCACGATGCCGACGAAGGTGAGCCGGGACGCCCAGGCGACGGCCTCGGGCTTGATCCGGCGTCCCGAGACGATGCGGTGGAAGGCCACCGGCCCTATGAGGGCGCCCGTGGCCATCGATCCGAGGATCACCGTGACGATGTAGAGCGTCTTGTCCGTCTGCGAGAGCCCGTGGAAGTGCGGGGTGAAGACGACGGTCAGCAGGAAGCCGAAGAGGATCTGTACGCCGGTCTGCGCGACGCGTATCTCCTGCACCAGCTCCTGCCACTGCCGGTCCGCGCGCTCCGCCGCGGTCTCGCTCCGGCCGTCGCCCGGAACGTCGTCCGCCCGGTCGTCTCTCGCGCCCTGCCTCATGAACTGCTCCCTCCCCGAGGATGTGTGTGTCCCGGCGCCTACCCGGACACGGCGCGATCATTCCGGGCCACCGCCCTGCACCTGGGCGGGCTCGGCCTGTTCACCCTGCTCAGGGGAGCGGCGTCCGTGTCCGCCGGGGGTGTCGCTCACCACTCCCGGGTGGCGATCAGCTCCTCCACGTCCGCATCCGGGAACCCGTAGGCCGACGCGACGAAGCCGAAGTCCTCGGCGATCTCCTCCCGGGCGACCGTCTCGATCTCGCTCCCGGCCGCCTCGAACTCCGCCTCCAGCAGGTTGAACTCCTGCGTGGCGGCTCGGGTGAGCGCGTACAGCGCCGGCAGGTCCGCCGGTCGCTCGGCCTCGATCCGCTCGCACAGCCGCAGCAGGATCGACCGGCCCCGGTCCACGACGTGGTCGGGGTAGTACGCGTCCTCGAACAGCTGCCTGAGAAATCCGTACCCCGCCACCTGCTGGTTCGTGATCGGCATGGCGCCTCCCCCTCTGTCCGCGAGAACTGGTGCCCGCGAGAACTGATGCGCCGATCATGCACCACCCCTCTGACACCTCTGACAGGTCCCTCGACCGAAAGAGTTTGCATCAGGTGAGACAAGTTTGTATCGTTCGGTACGAAGGAGGCTCATGATGGTGCGAGAAGAAGAGCTGCTGGACGGCGCCGCGCGCGTCCTGGCCGGCGACCACAGTGCGTCGATGGTTCAGATCGCGGCGGGCATCGGGACCAGCCGGGCGACGCTCAGCCGGCGCTACGCGACCCGCGAAGCCCTGCTGAAGGCCGTGGCGGTCCGGGCGATCCACGTGGTCGACGGGTGTCTGGCCCCGGTCGACCTTCCGGACGGCGCCGACGGGGCCGCCTTCGACGCCGCCCTGGAGGAGCTCGTCGTCGCCCTGCTCCCGGCCGCACACCTCTACGGCTTCACCACGCGGGACGCCACCGTCCTCGCGGACCCCGCCTTCCGGGCGGGAGTGGACCGCCAGGACCGGCGCGCCCTGGCCTTCCTGGCCCTGGGCCAGCGGCTGGGGCGGCTGCGGGGCGACCTGCCGCCGTACTGGATCTGGTACTCGCTCTGGGGGCTGCTCGACGCCGCCGCCGAGGGCGTGCGCGACGGGCACCTGGCCCCACGCGACATCGGCCGGCTGGTCACCACGTCCTTCCTGGCCGGCGCCCGGCCCGCCGTACCGCCGACCGCACCGCACCCGGCGCCGCCGGCGCCCTGAAGCCACCCGCTCCACCCCGTGCGCGACCCCAGAACGGAACCCCATGCACACCCCCCTGCAGGACCCCCGCCGGTGGATCGTCCTGGCGATCCTCTCCGGCAGCCTCCTGCTGATCTCCATGGACACCACGATCCTCAACGTGGCCTTCCCGTCCCTCGTCGGCGATCTCCAGCCGGGCGCCGTCCAGCAGCTGTGGATCATCGACGTCTACGCCCTCGCCCTGTCCGGCCTGCTCGTCACCGCGGGCGCGCTCGGTGACCGCTGGGGCCGCAAGCGCCTGCTCATGGCGGGCTTCGGCATCTTCTCCGCGGCCTCGCTGATCGCCGTCTTCTCCACCGAGGCCTGGCACGTGATCGCGGCCCGCGCCCTGCTCGGCGTCGGCGGCGCCGCCATCATGCCGTCCACCCTGTCGATCCTGCGCAGCGTCTTCACCGACGCCAAGGAGCGCGCCTTCGCCCTGGCCGTCTGGGCGGCCGTCTTCGGCGGCGGCATGGCCTTCGGCCCGGTCGTCGGCGGCCTCCTCGTCCAGGACTACGGCTGGCACTCCGCCTTCCTGCTCAACCTCCCCGTCGCCGCCGTCATCGTCGCGGCCGGAGTGCGCTACCTCCCCGAGTCCCGCTCCCCGCGCAGCGCCGGCGCATGGGACTGGTGGGGCGTGGGCCAGTCCATCGTCGGCATGCTCGCCCTCGCGGGCGGCATCAAACAGCTCGGCAAGAGCGGTATCGCCGACCCGGCGCCCTGGGCCCTGCTGCTCCTGGCCGCGCTCGCGCTGACCGTCTTCGTCCGCCGCCAACTGCGCCTGGACAACCCGCTGCTCCAGGTGAGGCTGTTCGCCAAACCCGCGTTCAGCGTCGCCGCCACCGCGATCTTCCTGCCGATGGTGGGCATGGGCGCGATCCTCTTCCTCGTCACGCAGTGGTTCCAGTACGGTCAGGGCTACACCCCGCTGGAGGCCGGACTGCGCCTGCTCCCGGCCCCGCTCGCACTGATCTGCGCGTCGATGGTCGCCCCCGCCCTGATGCAGCGCTTCGCCATCCGCCACGTGCTCGGCGCCGCACTGGTGGTCCTGGCGGCCGGCATGGCCCTGCCCTGGACCTTCCAGCAGTTCACCGACCTCGGCTACCCGGCCTTCGCGGTCGCCCTGACCGTCATGGGCCTGGGCGCCGGCCTCGCCACCACCGTGGCCTCGGTCACCCTGGTCTCGGCCGCCCCCGCGGACGAGGTGTCCAGCGCCGCCGCCATCGAGGAGACCTGCTACGAACTCGGCTCGGCCATGGGCGTCGCCATCCTGGGCTCCACCGCGGCCGCCCTCTACCGGGGCAACCTGCCCGCCCTCGGCCTGGACGGCCCCAGCACCGCCGCGGTCCGTGATTCCGTCGGCGAGGCCGCCCACACCGCCGAACGCCTCGGCGGCGCCGTGGGCCAGGCGCTGCTGGACACCGCCTCGCACGCCTACACCCTGGCGATCACCCCGGCGTTCCTGATGGCCGGAGCCCTCGCGATGGCCGCCGCGGCCACCACCTGGTCGCTCATTCCGCGGGACCTCCAGCCCACCGAGAACCACTGAGCGGAGCCGTCCCGAACGCCGGCGCGGCCGGCGCCGGGCCGAGGGTCGTGGTCCCGGGGGCAGCCCGGTGGCCCAGGCCCGTGCGGTAGGCGTCCAGCGCCGCCTCCGTCCGACCCGTACGCCGCAAGAGATCACCCAGGAGCCGGCACAGGTCGGCCAGGTCGCCGGTGGCCCCGCTGCGCTCCAGCAGCGCCAGCGCCCGTACGTAGTGCTCCTCGGCGGCCTCTGCCTCACCGCGCTCCTCGGCCATCAGGCCGAGGAGCCTGTGCGCCCCGCCCGCGTGGACGGCGCCGTGGCGCTCGCCCAGCTCCAGCAGCGCCGAGAGCAGCCCGGCGGCCTCGTCGTGGCGGCCGAGCCGGCGCAGCACGTCCGCCAGCTCCACCTCCACCTGCGCGGTGTACAGCGCGGCGCGGCGCGCGGAGAGCATGTCCCGGGCGGTGCGCAACTCCCGCTCCGCCGCGACGAGATCGCCGTCCTGGGCCTGGACGTAACCGCGCATCCAATGGCAGTGCGCGAGGTCCGTGCGCAGCCGCAGCTGCCCGTAGATCTCCTGGGCCTTGGCCAGGGAGGCGTCCGCGTCGGCCACCCGCCCCTCGGCCAGGAAGGTCCGGGCGACCTGCCGGTGCATCCCCGCCACCAGCGCAGGGTCCGCCACGCGCGGGGCCAGCGCGAGAGCGAGCTCGGCGGCGTGCGCGGCGCGGGCATGGGCGCCCATGTCGATGTACGGCCCGATGACGGCGGCGTAGAGCAGCACCAGCGCCTCGGGGTCGCCCAGCCCGCTCGTGCTCAGCTCGTCGATCGCCGACTCCAGCAGGTAGCAGGCGTAGCGCAGCTCACCGGCGAGCAGGTGCGCGACGGCCCGGCCGCGGATCGCGCGCGCCCGGCGGGGGAGCGGCTCCGCCGCGAGCAGCCGCTCGGCGGCCTCGAAACGGCTCGCGGCATCGGAGAGTTCGCCCGACTCCAGGGCGCAGTCGCCGAGCCCGAGCAGCGCCTCGGCCCGTTCGGGGGCGAGTTCCAGGCGCTCCGCGTCGGCGAGCAGCCTGCGGTAGCGGTCGGCGGCCTCGCCGGCGTCGCCGGCGGTGAGTGTCTGCTGGGCGTCGGTGAGGGCCAGGCGCAGCTCGGTGGCCAGGTGGGCGGGATGGCCGGTGGTCAGTTCCTCGTACGAGGTGCCCAGGCGTCCGGCGAGGAAGCGCAGCGCGGTCTCGGAGGGGCGCACCTTGCCCGCCTCCAGGGTGGAGATGTAGGCGTGGGTGTAGGACGGCTCCGCCAACTGCCGCTGTGTCAGACCGAGCTCGGTCCGCATGCGCTGAACCCGGCTGCCGATCGTGGTCGGTTCGTCCATGGCATCCCCCAGGGTGCTCGAACTCCCCAGTATTCAGGGGGAGCAGGGCATTGCGCAGCTCCTGCGCGCCGCCTAGTTTAAGCAGCTGATTCAGCATGCTTAAGCCGATGGTTAACTCCCCTTGCCCGGTGAGGACTTCATGGACCCAGTCAGACGATTCGCCACGCGTTCCGCCGCGCGTTCCGCCGCGCGTTCCGCCGCGCGTTCCGCCGCGCGCCGCGCCGGGCGCTCGGGGACGGCCGTCGCGGCGGCCTGCGTCGCCGCCGTACTGCTCGCCACCGGGCCCGCCGGCGCGGTCGGAGCGGCCGGCGGACCGGCCGACCCGCCTGCGGAGTCCCGGGTGGAGGTCGAGATACCGGGGCCGGAAAACGGCGGCGAAGCCGGTTCGGGCCGCGTCCGCGTACCGGCCGGCGGCCGGGGCGGGTCCGCGGGTCACCTCTCGGCGGCCGAGCGGTCGGCCGACGGAGGCGTCACCAAGCTGATCGACAACGGCCCCACCGCCGACCGCCTCGACGTGGTCGTCGTCGGTGACGGCTACACGGCGGCCGAGCTGGCGAAGTTCCGCACAGACGCCCAGGAGAAGTGGGCCGAGGTGACGGCCGTCGAGCCGTACACCACCTACCGGAACCTCTTCAACGTGTGGACGGTCGACGCGGTCTCCCGCGATTCGGGCGTCTCCGGCGACCCCGACCCGGCCGCCGTCCGCGACACGGCGCTGGGCTCGTACTTCTGGTGCGAGGACATCGAACGGCTGCTCTGCATCGATCAGCCCAAGGTGGACGCGTACGTGGCGAAGGTCCCGGAGGCCGACCTCGTCATCGTCCTCGCCAACAGCGCCAAATACGGCGGCGCGGGCTACAACGAGCGCAGCGCCACCCTCGGCTACGAGGGCATATCCACCGCATCGGCGGACCACGCCAAGTCCGGGCAGGTCGCCATCCACGAGACCGGCCACTCCCTCGGCAAGCTCGCCGACGAGTACTTCTACCCGGGCGTCCCCGGGTACGAGACGTACACCGGACCAGAACCGGCCGACTCCAACAGCACCACCCTGCCCGCCGACCGCATGGCCGCGCAGCGCGCCAAGTGGTACCGCTGGCTCGGCGAGCCGTCACCGGACGGCGGCGCGGTCGGAGCGTACGAGGGCGGCGGCTACTTCGTCGCCGGGCTGTACCGGCCCACGGACAACTCGCTCATGCGGGTCCTCGGCAAGCCCTTCAACCTTCCCGGCGTCGAATCGATGATCGCCGGCTTCTATCAGCACGCGCGCATCCTCACCCCGCTCACCCCCACCGACCGCACCCTGCGGATCCGCCACACCGCGAGGGCGGCCGTCCCCCGGCTGGCCGGCGCCGACGGCCGCCGGCTCGTGGTCCGGTGGTACCTGGACGGCCGGGAGCTGAAGCGCCTCGAAGGCCGGACCGAGGTGCGGGTGGCGGACCTGCGGCTGTTCGACGCGCGCACGCACCGGCTCACCGCCACGGCCGAGGACCGGACGCCGTCAGTCCGGAATCCGGAGATCGCCCGCACCCTCAGGTCGACGGCCACATGGTCCGTACGCCTCTAGCTTGATCTTTAACCTGTGCGGCGGGGGCGTGGGGTCGTCGGCTTCGCCTTTCTGGACGCTGCCGTGCCCGTTGTGCGGGGTATGTGGACGT